>JAFUKS010000065.1 GCA_017473445.1 Lachnospiraceae bacterium | reverse complement strand
GTGGCAATAAAATAGTAAGCCCCGTCCCAATAAGTAATATCCGGGTCTGCATAGCCCTTTGCCAAGGGAAAGCCGTACTCACAAGACCGCACCTGTCCTGTGACAGGATAGTCCCCCGGTGTATGTCAATCTACCGAATTGCAGTCCCAATCTACGCTTTTAAATGCCACTGAACCATCCGAATACATAGCCAATGCACGGACCTTTTCCATATCCTCTTGAGAGGATGCCTGTACAAATTCAGGCACTTCTACCGCCGTATTTCGTACCAATGCCCAGTACATCAAGGCCTGAAATCCCACCGGCTCCGGCACCTCTACCTCCTCAGAACTATCTGTCCAGGTGTGGACTTCCTCCACTAAGCCATGAGCATGAAAGAAAGTAAAATCCTCTGTTGTCCACAACAGCACCTTTCCACTACAGCTTTCATCCACCGTTCCGTCTGCATTGGCACGAAGAGCCGTGATACAGTATCCTCTATTTGCATCATAACAGATACGAGGATTAATCAGTCCTTTTTCAATGATTTCATTGGTCCCGCTAATCTCCGCTTCCGCAAAGAGAATACCATAATTATGGTACAAATTTCGATATCCCCAGCCCTCATCCCAATAAGCTAAATGAACACTATTGCCCAGGGAAGAGGAATATCCTTCCTGGGCCTCTCTGGTATATACTTTTATTTTTGCTTTTTTTAAACAACTCATAAGCACCTCGCGTTGCATAGAAATCTATCTGACAAAATTGGTAAATACCACAGGTTCCCTGCTGGGCAGCTCCACACCGGCCTTTTGGCCTGCCTCCAGGCACTTCAGCATATAAGCCATGTTACGTCCCAGAATACGCATGGTCTGCAGACCTTCCTTGTCCTCAGCCACCTGCTCCGGTGCCGCCCCATGGACCATATTCCAATATCTGGAGGAAACCACCGGCATTTGGGAAATAGTAAAATATTTTATCATTTCATCAAAGGCTGCCGTAGTACCTGCTCTACGTGCTGACAATACGCAGGCTGCAGGCTTCATATAGAAATCTCCGCTACCGGAATAAAACAATCGGTCCATAAATCCTTTCATATTACCGCTCATGGCCGCATAATGCACGGGACTGCCAAAGATAAATCCATCTGCCTCCCCACATTTCTCCCGGATACGGTTCACCACATCATCGAACACGCACTTTCCGGTGCTTCTACAGCCGCCACAGGCAATACAGCCACCTACGGGCTTATTTTCAATCCAAACAATCTCCGTTGCAATCCCTTCCTGCTCCAAGGCACCGGCCACTTCCTTCAGTGCCACGTATGTACATCCCTCCTTATGAGGGCTTCCGTTAATCAATAATACCTTCATGTGCATCTCCTCCTATCATGTGTCACTCTCTTTTCTCATTTTACCACACTTCCCACGTCCTTCCCACCCTTTTCTCAGATATCCGGCTATACCTCCCATGCACCTTTCTCCTCCGGCTCCCTGCCTCTGCCTGCCCCTCTGTAACCCCGCAGTCCCACTCATCTTGCTCCGCCCCGGCCCCACCTCCCTCCTGCAGGCGTCTGGGCTGTCCCTTGGATAGATTTTCAAAACCTGCCCCTTCGGTTAGGGACGGTGTCTTTTACCGAATGAACATTTCCCGCCTGCTGTAGGCCCCACAAAGACAGCTCTACATTGACACAATGTTCCGGGTAGATATATTCCCACGGCATACGTTCCGTGCCATCAGCCCACTAAGCAAACGCGGGAAGATGAGCGCAAGGGACAGGCACGCGCAAATGGTACATCCGTGTACCTCTTGCGCTCATTTTGCATCCATGCAAAATGGCCTTGTGGAATAAGCGTTTGCTAAGTGGGCGGTATGGCGACTTCACTTGTTATGTCCGTTGGGAACATATCCACCCGGAAACATTGTTTGTCAATGTAGAGCTGTCTTTGTGGGGCATATTGCAGGCGTAGGAAATGTTCATCGTATAAAAGACACCGTTAATAGACAATACCGAAGGGGCAAGGTTTTAGAAAATCCCCAAGGGTAGCCCTTGCCGCAGGAGGGAGGTGGGGCCGGAGCGGAGCAAGATGAGTGGGACTGCGGGGTTACAGAGGGACAGGCAGAGGCAGGGAGCCGGAGGAGAAAGGTACGTGGGAGAAAAAACTGGATATCTGAGGAAAGGGTGCTATAATGGGAAGTGTGGTAAAAATAAGAAAAGAGGTGGCATCATGATTATTGATGTACATACACATACATTTCCGGATAAGATTGCACAGAAGGTAGTAAATGCACTGGCCAGAGAGGCTTGTACCAGTCCTTTTAGTGACGGTACCATGGCAGGACTGTTGGAGGGCATGAGACACGGTAAAGTGGACTATTCCGTGAATCTGCCGGTAATGACTTCACCGGAACAGGTGGAGAAGATTAACGGACAGTTTATTGAGACCAGGGAACAGTTGCTACAGCAAGGCATCATTTGTTTCGGTGGCATGCATCCGGAATACGAACAGGTACGAAAGGAACTGACCCGACTAAAAAATGCGGGGATGAGAGGTATCAAAATTCACCCCGCTTATCAGAAGCTGGATTTGAACCATCCCAAGATGATGAATATCATGGCCATTGCCAGCGAGTTGGATTTGATTGTCATTACCCATGCAGGCATTGACATTGGCATCTATGACCACGATTATGCCTCTGTAAAGCATGTATTACAGGTGCTGAAGGAAGTACAGCCCACCAAGCTGGTGCTGGCTCATATGGGCGGCTGGGGATGCTGGGAGGATGTGCTGCGGGACCTGGCAGGAGCTCCCGTATATTTTGATACTGCCTTCTCCCTTGGACCCATTTATCCTCTGCCGGACTGGGAAAAGGCTCCTATTGCAGACCAAAATCTAAGCCCGGAGGACTTTGCCCGCATTGCTCGCAAGCACGGAACCGATAAAATTCTTTTTGCCACCGACTCCCCCTGGCAAGAACAAGCAGAGGCAGTGGCACTGGTAAACAATGCCCCCCTTTCATCCGAAGAAAAGGAGCAAATTTTCTATCAAAACGCGGCAGAACTGTTGCATATAGCCATATAAAACAGGCCAATCCTTAATGGATTGGCCCTTTTCATTCTAAGCAATGGGAGGATTATTCCTCACCTCTGTGTTGCTTTTTCTTCTTTTTATTCTCATACATACTCAAATCAGCCAGGCGCACATAGTCCAGCACATTCGTATCCGGTGTCAAATCCACCAGTTCATATCCGTAGCTGAAATCCAGTACACAGCCGGGCTCCTGGTCATGATTTAATTCCTGACGCAACTGTTCTACACGTTTCCAATACTCCTTCAGCTCTGCTGCATCCTCAGCCAAACCAATTACCAGGAATTCATCACCGCCATAGCGTACCACAGAATAGTTCTTTCCGGCTCCCTTTAAGCAGCAGGCCATATTCCGAATCATCAAATCGCCCTTCTCATGGCCAAATTTATCGTTGATTCCCTTTAACCCGTCTGCATCTGCAAAGGCAAGGAACAGTTTCTTGTTTTGCTGGTCTCCCTTTTTCAACAATTCCTCAAGCAAACGTTCCATACCAAACCGGTTGTACATTCCTGTAAGAGAATCTCTGATATACATCTCATCCATCTCTTCCATTGCATGATGCAACAGTTTCTGTTTACGGATATTTTCTATGGCGTGTCCCATGTTCAAAAGCCATGTAACATACATATTATTTTCCATAGGGAACCGGCTGTTTACAAATACAAAGTATCCATAGTTTCGATCCTTATAGTGAAGGGGGGAGAAAATATATAATTTACCGCCCTCTGTCTCATTGAAAAGCTCATCCATGGCATATCGGGAAGGGAACATGCCTTTTGTAAAAAACTGGCCGTTTCGGTATGCTACCTTCACATCCATTTTCTCAGAATACTCTTGTCTCTCCTGACGACTCATATTCTCTTGTCCGGCAATCCCCATCTCAAAGGTCTTGGGGACAAAGCTTTCATTTACACAATAATAAAACTCCGGTGGGTCAATATTTACCACAAAATTCTTTAAAGCATTCAGCCAATCCTGGTATTCGTCGCCCTCCATAATGTCCTTTTCCATCATAAGCATATAGAATGTTGCATTACGCTGAAAAGCTTCCTTGCCTATGGTACGTCTCTGGGCCTGATATCTCTTATGGATATCCAGCTGTTCACAGCCACAGCTTTCTCCCAATACCAATTCATCCGCAATCAGTACCTCTCCGGGCACCTCTTCGCCTCGTGAAAGTGCCAACAAAAGCTTACAAGCTGCTTCACCCTGCTTATCTGTACATATCTTAGCTGTAGTAAGCATAGGAATACTCTGCTGTCCCTCCAGGGTCTGGTCATAGCCGGACACTGCCACGTCCATAGGAATGGAATATCCCTTTGCCTGCAATGAATTGCAAAGAGTCAATGCCATCATATCATTAGCACAAATCACCGCTTCCGGGAAGGGTAAATTAGAATGAAGAATCTGCTGGGCAGCCCGCTCCCCACCGGCAATATAAAAATCACCCTGAGTAATTCGCTCCTCTTCCAAAGGAATACCCTGCTCTGCCAACACATCTTTATAAGCTCTGAAACGATCCTCTGAATCCTGATTGCCGGGAGTACCGGTAACAAAATGTAACCGGCGCATTCCATGATATACCACAAAATGCTCCACCAGCTCACGCATCGTCCTATAGGTGTCCGCTCCCACATAATAGCAGCCTTCTACCTTGGCTCCTACACTTACCACAGGAACCTTTACCGTCTTCAACAAATCCAAAATCAGGTTCCGGTTAAATTCAATATGCAATACATTTGCAGCCAGAATTACACCGTCAAACAAATTTAAATCCGGCAAATTCACAATATTTACTTCACCCAGATTATGCTTTTCCCTCTCATAAAAACCGGTAAACCAGGTAAAAACAGCAATATTGCAACCGTGCTTCCGGCCGAAGCGTTCAATGCCCTTTATCATACGCATCTGCGCCTCTGAATCAATGGCCGTACACAAGACCGCAATATTCTTCAATCTGCCTGCCATTTTGTTCCCCATCCTTTCTATGGTTTCATTAAACCATACTTTTGCTAATTAGAAATACCCTTAGTATAATTATAATAAATATCCTACACTACGACTAGTCATTTCTTGCCATTATTCGACAATTTTTTCTAGCCATTTCTTTTTTCAGATAAATCTTTTCCTAAATGTATGCACAAAAAAAGGCGGGAATCAATCCCGCCTTCCTTGCTTATTCTTCTAAAGAACTCTTTTTCGTAATGGTAATGGACTCCTCATAACAAGAAAAGATTTCATCCACATCTTCTTTTTTCATTTTAGGGGTAAGCAGACTCACCACCGGAACCACAATCAATCCTGCAATCATTGCCACCGCACCAGCGTTAATAGGAGATGCAATATATTTAAAGAACATATTGGATACGGTAATACCTACACCACTGATAAAGCCTGCCCACACACCGGCTCTGGTCACACCCTTCCAGTACAAACCATAAAGGAAAGGAGCCAGGAAAGCACCTGCTAATGCCCCCCAGGAAATACCCATCAGCTGCGCAATGAAGGTAGGAGGATCCAGGGCAATAATTACGGACAATACAATAAAGAACACAATCAGTACCTGCATAATGCGTACCTGCTTCTTTTCGTCCATTTTCTTAATAATATTATCCTTCAGACAATCCAAAGTCAGTGTCGAACTGGAGGTCAATACCAGAGAGGATAAGGTGGACATAGATGCGGAAAGCACCAGTACCACTACAATACCAATGAGAATATCAGGCAACTTGGAAAGCATAAAGGGAATGATGCTGTCATATACCACTGCACCGGTAGCCTGGTTATAAATAGCAGGAGCATCAAACAATCTGGCAAAACCGCCCAGGAAATAGCAACCGCCCGAAATCACCACCGCAAATAAAGTAGAGATAATGGTACCTGTCTTAATAGCTTTTTCGTTCTTAATCGCATAGAATTTATGTACCATCTGAGGCAGTCCCCAGGTCCCCAAAGAGGTCAAAATAACTACACCCAACAAATTCAAAGGATCGGGACCAAAGAAAGAGGTAAAGGCGCCGGGCTGACCCATGGTCACGGGTACATCACTGGGAATCTCTGCCATGGTTCGGATAGCCTCAATAAAACCACCCTGACCACTCAGTACTGCTGCTATGACTGCTACAATACCGAACAACATCACGATACCCTGAATAAAATCATTAATAGCGGTAGCCATATAACCACCCAGAATTACATACAACGCAGTAATACCTGCCATCATAATTACACAAGCCGTATAAGGAATATCAAAGGCCATCCCGAACAATCTGGACAAACCGTTATATACGGATGCGGTATAGGGCACCAGGAATACAAAAGCGATAATGGATGCCACTACCTTCAGGCTCTTGCTCTTAAATCTGGAACCAAAGAAATCCGGCATGGTCTTGGACTCCAGCTTCTGACTCATGACTCTGGTACGTCTCCCCAAAATCACCCATGCCAGCAAACTACCGATAATGGCATTACCGATACCAATCCAGGTAGATGCCAAACCGTATTTCCAGCCAAACTGACCCGCATAGCCTACAAACACAACTGCAGAAAAATAGGATGTACCATAAGCAAAGGCAGTCAGCCAAGGCCCTACAGAACGTCCACCCAATACGAAGCCATCTACACTGGTAGTAGCCTTCCGTGAGTAGATACCTACACCTATCATTACTGCAAAAAAGATTACCAACATTAAAATCTTTACAAACATGTTGTTCCCTCCCGTTTATTCGTCGCTTTAAACCGTTACACTTTAAACCGCAACGCTTTAAATCGTTAAAGCCGTAGATAATAATAGCATGTAAATAGCGGGATGTCAACACCTTGACATCCCGCCGCATTAATATTATGATTCACTTTTGATATTGTCTTAGTAAACCATATTTGTTTTTGTCTCCAGTACAATAATAGTGTATGATATACTCTCACACTTTAGAGAGGACATACCGGAAATGAAGAGGATTGAACTTAGAATGAACGAACAAGAAAAATATGATGTGATTAAATCACTTGTAGATCACAATGGAAACAAGAATGCAGCTGCTATTAAACTTGGATGTACCGTGCGTACTGTTAATCAAATCATTCAACATCAAGCCCACCGTTGAAACACCCAAAAAAATCCCCGCTGCAAGAACATAAAAATTTACCGAAGCTATGTTGGTATCATAACCGCAAGCAAAAAACAAATAATGCCCCGGCAAACCAGGGCAAATAAATAAGTTTTTTAAGATATTTAAAATAGGACACTTTGGGCAACTTTTTTTCTTTCAAGCAGACACTAATTATAATATTCTTTTTTTAATCTAACAATTAAATTAGAAAGCATTAAAGCTATAACAATAGCTACTAACGTTACAATACCGCTCTTTTCGTAATGATATACTCCCTCACTGATTGCTGTAGCCACATTAATATTCACAATATTTAATGGATTATATTCTTTTATTTTGGGAATTAAATTAATCAAGAACAAAACTACTATACAACTTACTATCAATAATAAGCTGACATAACCTCCTTTACAGACTACATTAGTGCATATAACTAAAGCAATTACAAATACGCCAAACAGCCATGTACAAAATAGCAACGGCATCACTCCTGCAAAGTTCACATCCCCAAAAAACACTTTCGTGTATAAGCTACATGAAAAAAAGCTAACTGCAAGTGATACAGTCCAAATAATGATCAATGCACAAAATTTTGCATTAATAACTTCTCCTATTGTTAATCCTTTAGAAAACGGAATTATCAACGTTCCTTTTATAAGTTCATTTCCTAAAGCGTTATAAAATATAATTACAAAAACGACAAATCCTAACTGTGAAATATTTTTAAAATATTGAGCCCAAGCATCTATATATGTTGGGTCTGGCATTTGTAGCTTAATCAAATCTGTCGATAAAGCACCAATAACTTCGGTTGTATACTTTGCTCCAATTGGACTTATTACGCCTAACAAAAAAAACAAAAGAACAATTATCAGCGCCTTAAATGTTGCAACCTGTTCCCTCAATTCTTTTTTTACATATGCATAAAACCTTTTCATTGCACAACCTCCATATAAGTATCTTCCAAAGTTCTTTCAATCCTTTGAATTCCGTTAATCTGATATTCTTGTTCCCCAATCCATATAAATAATTCAGGAACTATTTCCTTTGTTTCTAACCTAATGAATACATCATTATTTACTTCTTGCAAATCTGCAAACTTAATAATCTGTCGAGCATCATTAAATAGACGTTTTCTTTCCGTTTCATCCTGACAACTAACTCTGATTTTCACACTTTCATCTGTCTTGGTTAATTCATCAATAGTTCCATATCGCAATAACTTACCATTCTCAAGAATACCTATATAATCACTTATCTCCTCAACATCTGATAAAATATGAGATGAAAAGATGATACTTGTCTGTTTCTTCGCTTTCTTTAATAGATTAAGAATTTCTCTTCTACCTACAGGATCTAGTGCCGACGTTGGTTCATCACAAATCAGTAAATGAGGTTCATTCAACAAAGCCTGAGCTATGCCAAGTCTCTGCTTCATCCCCCTTGAAAATCCTCTGATTTTTCTATTCTTATCCTTTTCAAGCCCTACCAACTTAATAAGTTCTTCTGCCTTTTTCTCACACTCTTTTTTACGCATCTTACTAATTTCACCACAAAACATCAAATATTGCATCGGCGTATAAAAATCATAAAATTCTGGTACATCCGGAAGATAACCTATTTTAGTGTCACAAACCCCTTTCCCTTTTGTAATATCATTACCAAAAAATGTAATTGTC
>JAFUKS010000064.1 GCA_017473445.1 Lachnospiraceae bacterium | reverse complement strand
TACAATGCTCATGTTTTGTATACTCAGAAGGTATCTCCCGGAGAAAGTGCGATTCTGCCACAGAGTCCCAGTCGTGAAGGCTATACCTTTACCGGTTGGAGACCGGCGGTAACCAATATTACAAAGGATACCGATACCTATGCCCAGTATGAAAGAAATTTGGGAACAGATGGTGGTACCGGAAGTGGCGGCACCGGTGGAAATGGTACCGGCGGTAATGGTACGACCACTTCCAAGGTATACAATTTGACAGTACGTAACGGTAGCGGTTCCGGTAGCTATGCAGCCGGTTCCCAGCCCATTATCATTGCAGATGACCCTGCAGATGGAAAGGTGTTTAGTAAGTGGACCATTGATCCTGCAGGAACCGCCATTGCCAGCAAGGTATTATCTGCTACTGTAGTGACTATGCCGGAAGGTAATGTTGTGGTGACAGCACATTATAAAAATGCTGACAGCGATACGACTACCAGCAACAAACCCAATAGCGGTACCAATGTAAGCGGTGGCGGTACCACAGTAGTAATTGATAAGAACGGATTATCCAATACAGGTGTTGTATCAGCGACCATCAATGGCTCCTCGGATAATTTTACTATTAAGATCTCTGAAAGCTCCGTGGCGGCTGAGCAGGCACTGAAGGCATTAAAGGCTCAATTTGGTGATATATCCGGTATCAAGTACTTCCCCTTTGATATCAGTTTGTATGATTCCAAGGGTACCAAGAAGATTTATGATACCACCGGATTATCCATCAAGGTGACCTTGCCGTTACCTGATTCTCTGATTCCCTATGCAGGAAATAACAAGGTGGCCAGCGTAGCTGATGGTAAATTGGAGTCCTTGGGTGTGAAGTTTAATACCATTTCCGGTGTTCCTTGTATTACCTTTACCTGTGAGCACTTCTCACCTTATGTGATGTATGTAAATACCAACAATTTATCTGTTGGTGGTGATGTCAGTGGTGGCGGAACCGGTAGTAACAGTGGCAGTGCATCGGATGATACGCCCAAGACCGGTGATGGTATCCACCCGAAATGGTTCTTGTCCATGGGTCTGGCATGTGTAGCATTTGTATTATTTATGAAGCGTGATAAGAGACAGTTACAAGCGGTAAAGACTGTCAGAAAATAATTTTGGAAGGTCCAATCTTCCACAGGAAGGATAGCAGGTGTTCTATGAGAAAGCGACTAAAGGGTCTCTGTGTCCTGCTGCTTTGTGCGACACTGTTCTTTATGCAATCTTTCATGGCGGAAGCAGATGGTAATACATCTGCTTCCGACTTTCAAATGGAAGGAACTGAATTAACCAAATATAAAGGCACGTCCAAGGACGTGTCTATTCCTGCTGATGTAGAAAAGATTGGGCGCTCTGCTTTTGAGAATAACGATACCATTACTCATGTGAGTATACCAAAGACAGTAAAGCTGATTGATGCCTATGCGTTTTGGGATTGCGATAAGCTGAGCAAGGTTTCTTTGGGTAGTGGACTGAAGGAAGTGGGAGATTATGTATTTGCCAATTGTAATGGCTTGACGGAGATTACCATTCCGTCCAATATCCGTAGTATCGGTATTCAGTCCTTTGCAAATTGTACCCAGTTGCGGGTCATTAAGATTCCGCCGGAGGTCACATTTATCCACGAAACAGCCTTTGACGGCTGCACCAAATTGGTCATTGACTGTGAAGAAGGAAGCTATGCGGATAAATATGCGGAAGAGTTTTATAAGAGACAGGCATTGATGCCTGATTATTCCCAAGAAGAAGCTGGGAAAGAAGAACCGGAAGAGAATAAGGGAAATAGTATTACCGTTCCCGTAACGAACGGTGATCTTTTGGGAGCTTCTAATGTGGTGGGTAACCATGCGTTTGTAATCATTGACCCTGAAGGTCAGAAGGTTTTGGACGGAGATTTGATTCAGCAGAATATTCTGGATAATGCGTCCATGAATTTTAAGGGACAGGTGTTGCAACAGTTTTCCAAATACACCATTGTGGACCGGGTATTGGTGGCCGACCAGGCATATTATGGAAGCGATAAGCTGGGGTTTGTGGAATTGCCTATTACCGTAAAGGAAATCGGTCAGTTTGCCTTTGCCCGAAGCAGTTTGCGCAAGATTACTTTGCCTGAGGGGCTGGAAACCATTTGCTATGGTGCTTTTTATGGCTGCGAGGGACTGGTTAGCGTGGTGTTACCGGACAGCATCCGTTATGTGGAGCCCAAAGCCATTGAAGGAACGGCTTATTATAATCAGTTTATGAAAATCAGCAGTGATGATTTTCTTATTTCCAATGATTGTTTGCTGGCTTATAAGGGGAATGAAAAGACAGTACGTGTTCCTGCCGGTGTAAGAGTGATTGCAGCAGAGGTTTTTAAAGATCATACAGAAATTACTTCCCTGAAGCTTCCGGATAGCGTGAAGGTGATTGGGGAAGGTGCCTTCGAGGGCTGTAATCGTTTATCCAAAATTGTTTGGGAAGTGGGCATTGAAGAGATTCAGGACAGAGCCTTTTATGGGACTGCTTTGAGAACTGTGACGATTCCGGAAACCGTACAAAGCATCGGCTTACAAGCCTTTGGGAATAGGACGATTTTAAAATATCAGGGACAGATTCCGGCAGAAAGTCATGAATTTTCAGCAGAACGGTTGGTCAATGGTATCTATCGTGGTACTTTGACCTCCGGAAGCAATTCCGGAAAGATTATGGTAAAGGGACTGTCTGGGGCCCTTGCGGTAATGGAGGATTTGGACACGGATTATTATTTGACCATTTCCCCCTTAAATGATTTGACAGGATTTTTAGCAGCATATCAGCGTCTTGAAATGGAATTTGAGAAAAATTATATTACAGGCTATTCTTTCCAGTTTACGGATGACAGTGCTATTCCGATTACTTATCTGGGTAAGAAGCTTATGACAGTAATTGTCCCTATTTCCGAGGAAATGAGTAAGCAGGAATTAAGTGTTGTGACACTGGATAGAAACGGTCAGCTGGAAGCGGTTCCCTGTGACCGGGTACGTATGGAAGGAAATCCCTACTTACGCTTTACAACGGATTATGTGTCCCAATACGCAATTATCGGTTCCAATGAGAAATATACCGGAGAGGAGATGCTGTTGGAAGGTACGGTGAATCTCAGGCAGATGTCTGCTTTTCCCGGACAGGATCCCTTTGATATGTTGCAAAATACTGCGGGATTAAGGGAAACGATAGAGGATACGCCTTTAAAGACCAATTCCCAGCTATGGGCTATGGGCTTAGGGGTGTTGATACTATTTGCTACGCTACTTACCATCAAAAAAATTACTGGTAAAAAATAATTAGAACCTATTATAGGCTCCGGCATACCTTAAGAGAAAGGCATGCCGGAGTTTTTTATGGAACGAGTAAGAGGACAGGTAGGAGTCCTGGAACGGGGATTATCACCGGGTATAAAACATGAATGTCTGGTGGCGGTTCTGGATACGGGGATTGCAGAGCATCCGGATTTGAGCGGAAGATTAGTTACTTTTCGGGATTTTGTTGGTGGAAAGAAAGAATCCTATGATGATAACGGACATGGGACCCATGTGTGCGGAATTATCGCAGGTAGTGGCAGGCTCTCCGGCGGACGCTATAAAGGGATGGCACCGGATTGTCGCATACTTATGGGGAAAATCCTGGATGGAAAGGGACAGGGTTCGGTGGATTCCTTGATTGCAGGTCTGAAATGGATTTTAGAATATCACCAGTCGGCTCCGGTGGATATCATTAATATATCTGTAGGTATGGGTGAAATCAAGGAGGAAAGTAAGCGTAAAGCAGTGCGTGAGCTGATTCGTAGTGCATGGAGAAAGGGGATATTGATTATTGGTGCTGCGGGAAATAACGGACCCACACCGGGGAGCATATCTACATTATCGAAATTACCGGAGTTAATTGTGGTAGGATGCAACGATGGTGGTTACGCGACAGGGCCGGGAAGCTGTGCTGCTTATTCTGCCAGCGGAGAGGTTCATATGAAGAAACCGGATTTGGTTGCACCGGGGACCGGCATCATATCCTGTAATTATAGCTGGAGACAGACAATAGGAAGAAGAAATAGTTCCCCTTATATTCGCAAAAGCGGCACTTCCATGGCCACAGCTATTGTAAGTGGTGCTGTGGCTCTGTATCTTGGTCAAAAGGGACCGGAAAGTCCCGGATGGCTGAAAACAAAGCTGCTTACATCCTGTATGGATTTGGGAGAACCCTGCCATCGGCAAGGCTGGGGAATGCTAAATATGACTAGTTTTTTAGAATTTTAAAAACACATTGACATATATCGTATGATTGTATACAATTATACGGTATGAAAGGAGCGTGTAATTTTATGAGAGAAAATGAAGCTTTCGAAAATTTTCAAAATCGTCCTGTGACAATGAATACACAGAACAATTTGCTTGAGATAGAAGAGCATATGTATATTTTGGATGATGTGGAGAAACCCAATGTATTCCGCAACATGTTTCCCTATTCTGAAATTCCCAAGATTCCTTTTAATGATAGAATCGTACCTCATAATATGCCTAAGGAGATTTGGATTACAGATACTACCTTCCGGGATGGTCAGCAGTCCAGAGCACCCTATACCACAGAGCAAATCGTGACTATTTTTGATTATTTGCATAAGCTGGGTGGTCCCAATGGAATGATTCGTGCCAGCGAGTTCTTTCTTTATAGTAAGAAAGACCGTGATGCAGTATATAAATGTATGGAGAGAGGTTATCAGTTCCCTGAGGTGACCAGCTGGATTCGTGCCAGCAAGGAGGATTTCAAGCTGGTAAAGGAAATCGGTATGAAGGAAACCGGTATCCTGGTAAGCTGCTCTGATTATCATATTTTTATGAAGTTAAAAATGACCCGTCGACAGGCAATGGAGCATTATTTAAGCGTTATCCGTGAGTGTCTGGAGGAGGGTATCAGTCCCAGATGTCATCTGGAGGATATTACCCGTGCGGATATTTACGGATATGTAGTTCCTTTCTGTATGGAGCTGATGAGATTGATGGAGGAGTACAAGATTCCCATCAAGATTCGTGCCTGTGATACCATGGGTTACGGTGTAAACTTCCCAGGAGCGGTAATTCCCCGTTCTGTTCAGGGTATTATTTATGCAATACATAAGCATGCAGGAGTACCCTGTGAATTGATTGAGTGGCATGGACATAATGATTTCTACAAAGCAGTGTCTAATTCTACTACCGCATGGCTCTATGGATGTGCAGGTATCAATACCTCCTTGTTTGGTATCGGAGAGAGAACCGGCAATACTCCTTTGGAGGCGATGGTATTTGAATATGCCCAGTTAAAGGGTGATTTGAATGGTATGGATACGACAGTGATTACGGAGCTGGCAGAGTACTATGAGAAGGAAATCGGATACCGCATCCCTGAAAGAACACCCTTTGTGGGTAAGAATTTTAATGTGACCAGAGCCGGTATCCATGCAGATGGTTTGCTTAAGAACTAAGAGATTTACAATATTTTTGACACTGAGAAATTCCTGAATCGTCCGGTCCTTTGTGCGATTTCCAATACCTCCGGTCTGGCAGGTATTGCTCACTGGATAAATACCTATTACAAGTAAAAGGATGATGCACAGGTTTCCAAGACAGATGAACTGGTAAAAGAGATGAAGGATTGGGTGGACGAAGAGTACGCAGG
>JAFUKS010000063.1 GCA_017473445.1 Lachnospiraceae bacterium | reverse complement strand
ACCATATGAAGTTTTAAAGAAAATATTTACAGAAACCTTGGTGCGATAAAACACAAAGTGTACAGAATCAAAATTTTTCTTTTTGTGGAGGAAGAAGCGGTTTATAACGCATTTCGGGTTTTGAGTGATGGAGGAGTGATTTTTGTCGGTGAATGAACCTTGCACCTTTTAAGATATAAAACGTATCTAAGCACAATTTGAAAAAGTAGCTTAAATTTAAAATATTGATTGTATGTAAACTACCAGCCCCTTAGAAAAAGGGGCTGGTAAGCGCTTATTTAACCACTTACCGAGGGCAGATTACTTAAGTTATTATTCTCAGTACCGTCAGGCAGGGATTTCAGATATTCAGAATCCTTACGGTGGGCAATACCCACACCCTTGATATCTCCGGCCTTTGCCATAGAGACGCCCTCTTCCTTGGAGATGGTGGCTCCGTCGGACAGCTGATAGCCGGTGATACGTCCACCGGATTTTACCAGGCCTACGATTTCCTTGGCATCTGCTTTTGCTTGGGGGACATCATCCAGGGCCGCATAGGCCAGTTCTGCCCCCAGTTCTTTCTTGTTTTTATTCATTGGATACTCCTTGTATTTCACATATAGTTCTATGATTTTGGGTTGCCTATATAGTATGCTCTAAAACTTATGAAAAATTTTAAAAATACCCCTAAAGTTTTTAGCTATTTATTCGATATATATACTGAAAGCAGATTTTGTCTGCTTTGGCACGGACGCAAAAGAGGGCAAAGGAGTGGGTTCCCCGGATGCGTTCTTTTTTGTTATTAGAGAAGAAAAAGCGGATGATATTTTTACAATTGAATAGTAAGGCGATAACGGTAGAATTCTGTCACAAAAATTTATAAAATCCTAAGAAAAAATTTTCATAAAAACCTATGAATTTCCAATTGTTTCAGTTATAATATACCTTGTATTATTTCGCTCGAAAATACCAGCAGAAAGGGGTATATGTTATGCAGTGTACAGATATTGGAATAGATTTAGGTACAGCTAGTATATTAGTTTACATCAGAGGAAAGGGCGTAGTTTTAAAGGAGCCCTCTGTAGTAGCTTTTGATAGAGACACAGACAAGATTAAGGCCATTGGAGAGGATGCACGTTTGATGCTGGGTAGAACTCCCGGCAATATCGTGACAGTACGTCCTCTGCGTCAGGGTGTTATCTCTGACTATACAGTGACTGAGAAGATGATGAAGTATTTCATCCAGAAGGCTCTGGGACGCAGAAGCTTCCGTAAGCCCCGCATTGCGGTATGCGTACCCAGTGGTGTTACTGAGGTAGAGAAGAAGGCAGTAGAGGATGCTACCTATCAGGCAGGTGCAAGAGAGGTAGCCATTATCGAGGAGCCTATTGCAGCAGCAATCGGTGCAGGTATTGATATTTCCAAGCCCTGCGGCAATATGATCGTAGATATCGGCGGTGGTACCTCTGATATTGCGGTGATTTCCTTGGGTGGTACCGTTGTCAGTGAGTCTATCAAGATTGCCGGCGATGATTTTGACGAAGCCATTGTCCGTTATATGAGAAAGAAACATAATCTTCTGATTGGTGAGAGAACCGCAGAGGATATGAAGATAAAGATTGGATGCGCTTTCAAGAGACCTGAGGTGGATACCATGGATTGCCGTGGTCGTAATCTGGTAACCGGTTTGCCCATGACCGTGACCGTATCCTCTGAGGAGATGGAAGAGGCCTTACGAGAGACCACATACCAGATTGTGGAGACCATCCACAGTGTATTAGAAAAGACTCCCCCTGAGCTGGCAGCGGATATCGCAGACAGAGGTATTGTACTTACCGGTGGCGGTAGCTTATTGCGTGGCTTGGAGGATTTGATTTATGAAAAAACCGGCATTAATACCATGACTGCAGAGGATCCTATGACCGCAGTAGCAGTAGGTACCGGTAAATACGTAGAGTTCCTGGCAGGCAGCAGAAGCTAGTCTGTTGACCGGGGACGGGAACATTGCACTACCCAGAGTATATCACATAAGAGGAGGACGCCGGATGTTAAAGGGATTATATACTGCCTATACAGGTATGCTCAATGAGCAGAACAGAATGGATATTATGACCAACAATCTGGCCAATGCCAGTACCGTGGGATACAAAAAGGAAGGCTCTACCAGTCAGTCCTTTGGAGATATCCTTACGGTAAAGATTAAGGATTCCACAGTGGGGGAGAAGCTGGCACAGCCCTTGGGTGTAAAGAATCCCGGTGTTAAAATCGGTGAGAATTACGTGGATTATGGTCAGGGCTCCTTCCGCATTACCAATAACCCATATGATTTAGCCCTGTCAGGGGAAGGCTTCTTTGCTATTGAATTTACCAACAAGGCAGGAGAGACCTCTACCAAGTATACCAGAGCCGGTCAGTTTACTTTGAACAAGGACGGTTACCTGGTGACACAGGAAGGCGATTATGTTCTGGATGTAAATGATAGAAGGATTCAGTTGGATACTTCTACAGATTCCGCGATTTTGGAGGATGGCACCATCGAACAGTATGGACGGAAGGTGGCACAGATTCAGGTGACGGATTTTGAGGACTATGACTATCTGGAGCGTTATGGGGAGACCTATTACGATACGCTAAAGGGCGCCACGGAAAAGCCTGCGGATGTACAGATTCGTTCCGGTTACCTGGAGATGTCCAATGTATCTGTGGTATCTGAGATGGTGAATCTGATAAGCATCACCAGAGCCTACGAATCCAATCAGAAGATTTTGCAAACCTACGACAGTTCTTTGGAGATTGCCGTAAATCAGTTAGGTAAAGTACAGTAACAAAAGAGATGACCGGAAAGGTGTGAATAAGTATGGTACGTAGTTTATGGACAGCAGCCACTGGCATGATTGCACAACAAAACAATGTAGATACCATTGCCAACAACCTGGCAAATGTCAATACCATGGGTTACAAGACCCAGGTTAATGAATTTAAGAGTCTGTTGTATCAGAATATCCAGAGCCGTACCACCAGTGCCAATGGAGAGCAGAAGCCCAGCAGTGCACAGGTAGGCCTGGGTGTGCGTAATGCATCTATTTCCTCTATTTTTACCACCGGAAGTTTCTTGGCCTCTGAGAGCCCCACATCCTTTGCTATTGATGGAAAGGGTTTCTTCTCTGTAAGGGGTGCTGACGGTAAGACGTATTATACCAGAAACGGTAACTTCCAGTTTTCCTTGGCAGAAAGAGGCAATATGCTGGCTACCAGTGAAGGCTTGCCGGTATTGGACTCTACCGGAAAGGCAATTGTTTTAGATGAGAAATATGTGGTAAGTAAGATTACCATTACCAAGGATGGTGAGGTGTGCTATCCTGATGAAAATAATAATGCACAGCCTATCGGTATTCGGATTGGCGTATTTCAGTTTAATAATCCTAACGGCTTGGAAAAGCTGGGAGACAGTCTTTATGAGGTGACTGCAGCCAGCGGCCAGCCTATTAATGAGGCGAACAGTAATGCAGTGGAGCGTAGTGATGTTATCCAGGGTTACCTGGAAGGCTCCAATGTACAGGTCGTGGATGAGATGGTAAATATGATTGTGGCGCAGCGTGCTTATGAACTGAATTCCAAGGCCATTACCGCATCTGATGAGATGATGCAGCAAGCAAATAATCTGAGAAGATAAGAGCATTTTCCCGTGTCTGGGTTTAGGTACGGAAGGTAGGGTTGGATATGGATATTAGCAATATTTCTTCAATGTATAGTGATATCTATTCATCGGCCGCAGGCCAGAGTACCAGCAAGCTGGAGAATCAGCTGGCCGGTGACTATTCCAAGGCAACCGATGAAGAACTGATGGAAGCTTGTAAGCAGTTTGAAGCTTACTTTGTAGAGCAGATGTATAAAGGGATGCTGAAGACGATTCCCAAGAGTGAGGACAGCTCAGGTTCTACTTCCACCATGTTGGATTACTACAAGGACAAGATGGTACAGGAAGTGGCGGCAGATACTTCACAGACCGGTGATTTAGGACTGGCACAGATGCTTTACGAGCAAATGAAACGCAATTACGATATGTGATAAAGGATGGGCTGTCTGCAACAGACAGCCCCTTTTACGCACTTTCTGCGGTTATGGAAGAACATGTGGACAGGGAGGTACCCATGGAGAAACTGGAAGGTTTTGTGGACCATATTATTTTTCAAAACAGCACAAATGGTTATACTGTATGCGTGCTTATAGTGGAAGAAGAGGAAATAACCTGCGTAGGGACCTGTCCCGGTTTGACAGAAGGGGAGAATATTTCTGCACAGGGGGAGTTTGTGGAGCATCCTACCTACGGCCGTCAGTTCAAAATCACCGGCTTTCAGGTGATTGCACCCAGAGATAGGGACAGTATTTTGCGATATCTGGCTTCCGGTGCAGTAAAGGGAATCGGAGCAGCATTGGCGCTTCGTAATGTAAAGAAATTCGGAGATGATACCTTTCGTATCATTGAAGAGGAACCGGAGAGGTTGGCAGAAATCAAGGGTATCAGTACCCGGAAAGCCCGGGAAATTGCGGAGCAGATGGAGAGCAAAAAGGATTTGCGGGATGCATTGGTATTTTTGCAGCAATATGGTATTAGCAATACCCTTGCAATCCGTATTTATGACACTTATGGACCGGAATTGTATCGGATTATGAAAGAGAATCCCTACCGTTTGGCAGATGATATCAGTGGTATTGGTTTTAAGTTGGCCGATGAAATTGCGGCCAGGGTGGGAATCCATACAGATTCGGATTATCGTATTCGAAGTGGTATCCTATACACACTTTTGCTGGCTCTGGGTGAGGGACATTGCTATTTGCCCATGGAGCTTTTAAATGACCGGTCGTCCCAGCTGTTGGGAGTGAGCAGTGAAGCGGTACAGATTCAAATTGAAAATATGGCCATGGACCGGAAACTGATTATCCGGGATCGGAAGGTGTTTTCGGCAAATTTCTTTTATAGTGAATTAAACTGTGCCCGAATGCTTTGGGAACGGAATATTCCGATGATGTCCTCTGCTGTATTTAAGGCTACGGAGGCAGATATCCGGGAACGGATTGAGAATCTGGCAGGTTCACTGGGTATGGAGATGGATGATCTGCAGTTACAGGCGGTAATGACTTGTATCCGCAACGGTATTTTTATTTTGTCCGGAGGCCCCGGCACCGGAAAGACAGCTACCATCAATCTGATTATCCGATATTTTGAGGCAGAGCATTTGGACATCTGTTTGGCGGCTCCTACGGGACGGGCTGCCAAGCGCATGACCGAGGCTACCGGCTTTGAGGCTAAGACGATACATAGACTTTTGGAGTTAAATAGTGCCCTGTCTGATGAAACCACCCGTAAGGTCAGCTTTGAGAGGAATGAGGAGAATCCCATTGATGCGGATTTGATTATTATTGATGAGATGTCTATGGTGGATATTCAGCTGTTCCAGGCCCTTTTGAAGGCAGTGCAGCCGGGCACCAGACTAGTGCTGGTGGGAGATGTGGACCAGCTTCCCAGCGTAGGCCCGGGCCAGGTACTGCGTGACCTGATTGCCAGCGATTGTTTCCCTACGGTAATTCTGCGAAGAATTTTTCGCCAGGCGGAAAAAAGTGACATTGTTGTCAATGCACATAAGATTAACCGGGGCGAAGCCATTGCGATGGATAATAAATCCAAGGATTTCTTTGTGTTGGAGAGGAATGACACTAATGTCATATACAAACACATGATTCAACTGATTCGGGAGAAGCTTCCCAAGTATGTGGATGCCACTCCCATGGATATTCAGGTGCTTACACCCATGAGAAAGGGCAGCTTGGGTTGCGAGACTTTGAATGTGATTTTGCAAAAATATTTAAATCCGCCGGACCCCACCAAACGGGAATATGCGGTAGGAGATACGCTTTACCGTGAAGGCGATAAGGTGATGCAGATTAAGAACAATTATCAGCTGGAATGGGAAATTGTGAGCCGCTACGGGATTCCGATAGATAGAGGAATGGGGATTTTTAATGGCGATGTGGGAAAAATTGTGGAGATCAATGAGAGTGCATCCCAATTGGTGGTAGAATATGATGAACATAGGAGGGTTACTTATCCGTTTAGTCTTTTGGATGAACTGGATTTATCCTATGCAATTACCATTCATAAATCTCAGGGAAGTGAGTACCCGGCAGTAATTATGCCCCTTCTAACGGGCCCCCGGATGCTTTTTAACCGTAATCTTTTATACACGGGCATTACCAGAGCCAGGGGCTGCGTGACTATTTTGGGCAGCAGTAGCACGGTCCAGGGAATGATTGATAATGTTAGTGAGAATCAACGTTATACTGCATTGGACGAGCGGATACGGGAGATGTACGCGGAAGAAGAATAAAACAGTGTTGGAGAGGGTCTCGAGGGAGGCCTATGAAAAAAATGATTGCTTGGTTGGGGGAGCGTTGTCTGCAGCTGCTGTTTCCCCGACGTTGCCCTATGTGCGATGAAATTGTGCGTCCGTGGGGAGAAAAAATATGTTTGTCCTGTCTGAAAAAGCTGAAGTATATGGTTCCGCCTTACTGCATGAAATGCGGGAAAGGGGTACCGGAAGGGCGGGAATATTGCAATGATTGCCAAAAAGCACCGCATTTGTTTGCTTGTGGCAGAATATTGTATGAATACGGAGCTGTTTCGGCCGGTGTTTATCGGTTTAAATACGGAGGACGAAGGGAATATGCAGATTTCTGGGGAGAGGAATTGGCAGTATATTTGGGTGATTTTATTAGAGGGACAGGTGCCCAGGCTCTGATTCCGGTACCTCTTCATCCCAGACGCCAAAGGCGGCGAGGATATAACCAATCGTTGCTTCTGGCGAAGCAGCTTGGCTGCCGGATTGGGCTGCCGGTTTACGAAGATTATGTGGTACGGACCAGGGATACTGCTCCTCTAAAGCTTTTGGGCTCAAAGGAGCGTCAAAATAATTTGAAAAAGGCTTTTAATATAAAGCAAAATGATGTAAAATTAGAAGTAGCTGTAATCATTGATGACATCTACACTACAGGTAGTACTGTGGATGGAGTGGCAGCGGTGCTTCTGGATAGTGGAGTGCGGCGAGTTTATTTTGTTGCTCTTTCCGGGGGAACCCTGTTATAGATAATGGGATGAAATGAGGTTGAATGAATGAACGTCAGAAATTGCAGGAACTGCGGACAGATTTTTAACTATGTGACGGGTGCTCCTTTGTGCCAGATTTGTAAAGCACGTTTGGAGGAGAAATTCCAGGAAGTAAAGAAATACATTATGGAGCATAGGGGCGTTGGTATTGCGCAGGTATCCGAGGCTTGTGATGTGGAGCGTTCCCAGATTCAGCAGTGGCTGAGAGAGGAGCGTCTGGAGGTTACCGAGGACTCTGCTATTTTCTTGAATTGTGAGAAATGTGGTGCACATATCCGAAGCGGAAGATATTGTGACAGATGCCGCGTGGAGGTGTCCAATGCATTCCGTTCAGCCATGAGACGTCCGGAGGCTCCCGCACCCCGCGTGAATAAGGATACGAAGGATAATCCTAAAATGCGTTTCTTATAAGGAGTATGTTATGCTGAATGAAGAAAGAGTCATTCTGATGACCAAGATGGCTTCCTATGAAGCTACGGATGGTAAGAAGCATATAAAAGCCGGTAATTTCTTTCGTGGTGATTATCTGTCCATTGAAGTGATGAAGTCCCTGGTTTATGGTACCTTGGCTTTTGCACTGGGCTTTGGGCTTTATGTGCTTTATGATTTTGAAGTATTTATGCAGGACATTTACAAGATGGATTTGTTTGTGTTTATCCAGAACATTCTCATATATTATGCGGTATTTATCGTGATCTATGGGGTGGTGTCCTATTTTATCTATAGTTACCGTTACAAGCAGGCTCGGATTCACCTGAAGCGGTACTATCAGAATCTGAAAAAGCTCAGTATGCTTTATCAGAAGAAATGAGGCTGTAATGACGAAGTTGCTTGAACTTAGAGAAAACTTGAAATTGATATTGAACCGATATGAAGCTTTTATTATTCCCATTGGAAAGTTTTTATTAGCGTTTTCCGTGTTGAGTGTGGTAAATGGACAGATGGGATATATGAGTCGCCTGGATAATGCGGCATTGGTTTTGATTGTAGCGTTAACCTGCTCGTTTCTCCCTTTGGGGGCTCAGATTTTCTTCGGAGCGATTTTTAGTCTGGCACATATGTACACCTTATCCATTGAAGTAGCACTGGTAGGGTTGTGTATGTATTTGCTGATTTTTGTTTTGTTTTTCCGCTTTGGTCCCAAGGATGCGCTGGTAGTGCTGATGACCCCGCTTTTGTTTTTTATGAAGATACCCTATGTGATGCCCATTGCAATGGGACTTTTGGGTGGACCGGCTTCTGCAATTAGCGTAGGCTGTGGTGTAGTGGTATACTATCTGAATTATTCTGTGGTAAATAATGCTGCCACCATCAGTACCATGGGTGGCGATGAAGCAGTGGCTAAGATTCGTTTGATTATCGATAGTGCTGTAGCCAATAAAGAAATGTTGATTGTGGCAGCGGCTTTTGTAGTGACCACGTTAGCAGTTTATTTCCTGCGTCGTCTTGCTATGGAGTATTCCTGGACCATCGCTATTGTCAGTGGTGCCATGCTGAATCTGGTGATTTTGATGCTGGGAGATTTGATTTACGATGTAAATATTTCTGTTGTAGGTGCTATTTTAGGTGGTATTGTAGCAATTGCAGTGGGAAAAGTAATTGAGTTTTTCCGTTTCTGTGTGGACTATCGACGCACGGAAAAGGTCCAGTTTGAGGATGATGAGTATTTCTATTATGTGACGGCAGTTCCTAAGATGGCAGTAGCAGCTCCTGCTAAGACGGTGAAACGGATTAATTCGGCCACAGCCCCTACCAGAAGTGTGACCACAGAGCGTACAGTTGCAGGACAGGGACGGCCCAGGACCGGGAGCAGCCGTAGCGTTACCGTCAATAGCCAAATGGTATCTTCCCGCAGAACGGCAGACAGTGACCGGGCGGATGATTACGAAGAGATTTTTTGACAAAAGAAACGAATATAGACTTAAGGAATGATGAAGCATGGAGTGGCTGAATAAGTTAACCGAATACCTAAAGGGTGTTGAAATATATAAGACAACAATGAATGTGGGCGATATTCTGGAGATTCTGATTATTGCTTTCTTGTTGTACTATATTATGGTGTGGATGAAGAGCACCAGAGCATGGTTACTGTTAAAGGGTTTGCTGCTCATTGGAATTTTCCTGATATTGGCCTACGCATTTGAGATGACTACGATTATGTGGATGGCTGAAAATGTGCTGGGATTTGCGGTGACCGCATTGATTATCGTGCTTCAGCCGGAGCTTAGAAATGCACTGGAAGAGTTGGGTAAAAAGAATGTCATTTCCAATGTGCTCCCTTTTGAACCCAAAAAGAATACGGAAGGTACTATTACAGAGCATACCATTAATGAGATTGTACGTGCATGTACCATGATGGCAAAGGTCCGTACCGGTGCATTGATTGTAATTGAGCGTGCGGAGTCCTTACGAGTGTATGAGCGTACCGGTATTAATATTGACGGTCTGGTGACCAGTCAGTTGCTCATTAATATTTTTGAACATAATACGCCCCTGCACGATGGTGCAGTGATTATCAGAGGAGACAGAATTGTATCTGCTACCTGTTACCTGCCCCGTTCTGACAATCAGAATCTGAGCAAGGAACTGGGTACCCGTCATCGTGCCGGTGTGGGTGTTTCTGAGGTAACAGACTCTCTGACGATTATCGTTTCTGAAGAGACCGGAAAGATAAGCGTAGCTTATGAAGGTGCGCTGGAGTCGAATCTGAATGCGGAGCTTTTGAAAGCACGTATGAAGAAGATTCTCATTAAAGAAGAGGAATCCGGCAAGATGAAACGGAAATGGAAGGGAAGGAGCAAGGTAGAGAAATGAGAAAGAAATTACTTCACAACTGGACCTTGAAGCTGGCCTCCCTGATTTTGGCGATGATTATATGGTTTGTGATTATACAGATTGACAAACCACTGGATACGGTTTCCTTTAGTAATATAAAAGTTACCTTGACCAACACGGAATTGCTGGATGAAAAAAATAAGGTCTATGAGATTTTGGATAATACAGATAATGTAGGGCGCGTTACGGTAAAAGCACCCAGTACCATTACAGATAAGCTACGTGCCTCTGATATTATTGCAGAGGCAGATGTGAGCAAGCTGACAGATATCAATACCATTGCAATTACCTACTATGTTTTAAATGCGGATGTATATTCGGTGGAGGGTAATCGTGAGGTACTGAAGCTGAATGTGGAAGACAAGAGCAGTAAGTGGATTAAGGTAAAATATGAAACAGTGGGTGATGTGGCAGAGGGCTATATGATTACCGCTGCTTCGCCGGATCAGACCTTAATAGAGATTACCGGCCCTGTATCTGCAGTGGACCAGGTAAGCTATGCGGGGGTCCAAATCGGTGTAGAGGGAGCCACCAATAGTATTTCTGCGAATGTGGATGTAAATCTTTATAATGCGGATGGCGAGTTGTTGCAGCTACCTAATATCACTAAGAATGTAAATTATGTGTTAATGTCTGTGGAAATTCTGGCTATCAAGGAAGTGCCCGTAGAAGTGCGTGTGATGGGCGAGCCCAAGGAAGGATATACCACAACCGGAGAGATTGAATATTCGCCGGATAAGATATTACTGGCAGGTACTCCTTCTGCTTTGAACAATGTATCAAAGATAGTGGTTCCTGCAGAACAGATGGATATTACAGATGCAACAGAAGATGTGGTTAAGAATATCAATATAAAGGAATATTTACCGGAAAATGTACGTCTGGCAAACAATACATTTAACGGACGGGTGAAGACCACCGTTCACATAGAAGAGATTGTAACCAAGAACATTCAGATTCCTGTAGCCAACATCAATATCCAGAATTTGCCGGAAGGATTAACGGCTACTTATCCCACGGATATAGTGGAGTGTGTGATTACGGTTTCCGGTTTGGGCAAGGATGTAAATCCTCTCCGTTATTACAACATTCTGGGCTATGTGGATGTGGCGGCCTGGATGCAGGAGAAGGAACTGACGGAATTGGATGCGGGTTCCTATAATGTGCCTGTAACCTTTGTTTTAAATGAAAAAGTTTCCATCGAAAATGATGTGACTTTGCCGATAATTGTAGAAAAGACCCAATAGAACAGAAAAAGGAGGCGAACCATTATGGTAAGTCAGAAGGTAGTAATAAAAAATCCTACGGGTTTGCATTTAAGACCAGCAGGCATATTGTGTAAGGAAGCAATGCAGTTCAAATCCTTGATTTCCTTTCAATTTCGTGGAAGCACTGCCAATGCCAAGAGTGTGCTCAGCGTACTTGGGGCATGTGTAAAATGTGGTGATGAAATTGAATTCATATGTGAAGGTGAGGACGAAGAAAAGGCATTGTCCACATTAGTGGCAGCCGTAGAAAACGGCTTAGGCGAGTAATTTAAAAACTCCGAGCATTTTTGCTCGGAGTTTTTTTCTGTCCTTCACCATGCCCCTTCTTTGTCCCCTGCTCCTGCCCTTCGCCTGGCCGCCTCCCCCTTCAGCTCCCCAGCCCACTCCGGCCCCACCTCCCTTCTGCAGGCGCCTGGGCTGTCCCTTGGTTGGATTTTCAAAAGTGCCCCCTTCGGTTAGGGACGGTGTCTTTTACGGCATGAACATTGCCTGCCTGCTGTAGGCTCCACAAAGACTGCCCATACTTTGACACAATGTTCCGGGTAGATATATTCCCACGGCATACGTTCCGTGCCATCAGTTGTCTAAGCAAACGCGTGAAGATGAGCGCAAGGGACAAGCACGCGCAAATGGTACATCCATGTACCTCTTGCGCTCATTTTGCATCCATGCAAAATGGCTTTGTGAAATAAGCGTTTGCTAAGACAACGGTATGGCGACTTCACTTGTCATGTCCGTTGGGAATATATCTACCCGGAAACATTGTTTGTCAATGTAGGGCAGTCTTTGTGGGGCATATTGCAGGCGTAGGCAATGTGCATCCTATAAAAGACACCGTTAATAAACACTACCGAAGGGGCAGCCTTTAGAAAATCCCCAAGGGTAGCCCTTGCCGCAGAAGGGAGGTGGGGCTGGAGTGGGCTGGGGAGCTGAAGGGGGAGGCGGCCAGGCGAAGGGCAGGAGCAGGGGAGACAAAGAAGAGGGGGTAGAAGTACAGAAAAAAGGAACCGGAGCAAAATGCTCGGTTCCTTTGAGGTTTCTTAGCGGTAGCTGAAAGTGTCGCCGTCTTCGATTACACAGATCATGGTCTTGCCGGTGTTTAATACGATTTCATCACCGTTCATGTCATAGTAACGTGTTGCACCGTAATCGCTGGTCTTTTCCCAGGTGATGCGGATACCCTTTCCTTCGGTGAAGTACCAACCGGACTTGCCGGAGTCGTGGCACTTCATTACTTTATAGCCATCACCCAAATCTTCCATATAGATATTCTGGATGATTACATTCTTGAATGCTAACTGTTCGCCGGTTACTGCATCGATGTGAGGACCATCCTCTGCACCGGACAGATGCTGGGAACGATAATAGAGGCCATCCTCTTCGTTATAGTCGAAGTAAGGATTGGTGGTAGGATAGCACTCAGACAAATCAATGTGTGTTGCATTGCGGGCACTGGTGCTATACTGCTCTAAGGTATTGGGTTCGGATTTGTTGGTGAACTGGAAGTGATTTTCGTCAGCCAGTCCGCGATAAGTAAGGCTGTAATTGTTTTTCTCTGCTCTCTTTACTAAGTCTTCTCCGATAGCATAAGCGTTGTGAGGAGCTTTACGGTCAGTGGAGCGGAAGAAACCTGATTCACTGGTGTTACCGTTGAAGTTCTGTGTGGTGCTCTGTGCCAGCAAATCATTGATATAATAAGGACCACCAAAGTGTACCAGGAACGCATCCCATTCAAAGGACCAGTAAGCGTAGTATGTTCTAAGAGAACGTACATTACCGATTTTGTCCAGGTCCTCCCAGTCTTCATACAGTGCCATCATACGAGTCATATTTCCCTCTACCAGTGCTTCGTAAATAACGGAAGCCTTAGATAGATTGTAATGAGGAACTGCTCTTTTTTCGTTTGGAGTCATTACGGCGATGGGTCTCTTACTTGCGACATCGGCATCTACCCATTCGTTGGTCAGCTTACTTCTAACCATGCCTTCCTCGGGAGGGATGCGGTCATCTCTTTCTTCCTCCTCCTCCGGTTCGGATGCGGTAGTATCATCCAAATTATCCTGAATGGATTCAGTGCTTACAGAGGGCTCTTCCAGAGGTTCTTCTTCCAAAATAATAGGACTCTGAACAGGCTGGGAACTGCAAGCGGTTAAGCATACCAGTGACATAGCCAGTACAAGCCATAATTTTAGTTTTTTCATTCTGCTCATTCCTTTCTAAATCTATTTGTTAACAGATGTGTCTGTTACAAATTCTTGGTAAGTATAACATAAAGATACGTGTAAGTCAGTATTTTAAAAATAATTTTATGAAATCTTAAAGGTTATGTTTACAAATAATGCCACCAGAATACCCAAAATTGCTCCTACCAGAACTTGAAGAGGTGTGTGTCCGATAAATTCCTTCAGTTTGTCCTGATCGGAGATCTCTTTTCGTCCCATGTCAGTGAAAATCTCCACAATATCATTAAGAAGCTCAGCCTGTATACCGGTCTCTCGTCGGACGCCCATGGCGTCGTACATAACAATAATTGCCAAAATCAAAGAAATGGCAAATTCCGCACTGGCACCGCCGCATTCTATGCAGGTGGCTGTTGCAAGGGCACATACAGTGGCAGAATGGGAACTGGGCATACCGCCGCTACCTACCAATCGTTCCGCTACAAATTTTTTGTTGAAAAACATATGAATGAATGTTTTAAGAACCTGTGCCACGCACCAGCCTGCAACAGCAGTGAAAAATATGCGGTTTTCAAAAAAAACAAGCCAAGTATTCATTTGTACCCCCAATATGCCAAAATATATCGACCAAGTAATTATACTATTAAAGAAAGAAAATGTCCATTTAAAACTATATGCCTTATCTTGCTAAAAAAAGGGAAATAAGCTATACTTGGAAAAAGGTGTACTGCTGAAGGGAGTATGGGATGAGTTTGTTGAGCGTTATTGTTCCTTGTTATAATGAAGAAGAGAGTGTGGAGCTTTTTTATCAGGAACTTATGAAGAATCAGGAGTATTTCCACAAGGAAGAGATTGAAATAGAAATATTGTTTGTAGACGACGGCTCCCGTGACAAGACGGTGGAGAAGATAAAGGGACTGCGGGCTGCAGATGCCCGGGTACATTATATTTCTTTCTCCCGCAACTTTGGCAAGGAGGCTGCCATGTTTGCAGGGCTTGAGAAGTCCAGAGGCGATTATGTGGTAATGATGGATGTGGATCTGCAGGATCCGCCTGCATTATTGCCGGACATGCTACATGCAATCAGGGAAGAAGGCTATGATTCTGTGGCTACCAGAAGAGTGGACCGTAAGGGAGAGCCTCCCATCAGAAGTTTTTTTGCCCGTGCTTTTTATAAATTAATGAAGAAGATTTCCAAGACAGAGATGATGGATGGTGCCCGTGATTATCGTTTGATGACCCGTCAGATGGTAAATTCTATTCTGGAATTACGGGAATACAATCGTTTTACCAAAGGTATTTTCGGTTGGGTTGGTTTTAAGACCAAATGGCTGGAATATGAGAATGTGGAGCGCGCTAAGGGTGAAACCAAATGGAACTTTTGGAAGCTGTTTATCTATTCCATCGACGGAATCACTGCTTTTTCTACCATGCCCTTGATGCTGGCATCCCTGGTGGGCGTATTGTTCTGTTTGTTTGCTTTTTTGTTGATTGTATTTATTGTTGTTCGCAAATTACTTTTTGGAGATCCGGTATCCGGCTGGCCTTCTCTGGTGTGTATTATTTTGATGGTCAGTGGAGTGCAATGCTTTTGCCTGGGAATTTTAGGCCAGTATCTGGCAAAGATGTATATGGAAGTGAAAAAACGGCCTATTTATCTGGTTCGTGAGGAAGAATAAAATTTTTAGAATTTACGCGATGAAAAATTCTTTTGTTTTTTCGACAAATGTGTTAGAATCTGTTTGACTGATGTGAGAAAAGGCGAAACTCGACATATGAAAGGGGAATTCATAATGGAGATTGCTGCAGTTAAAGACTATGAGTTAGAGAGATACATTACCAACATCATGCTGGACGTAGGAGTGCCGGCACATTTAAAGGGATACCATTACTTGAGGGACGCAATTCTGCTGTCCGGCAGGGATATGGAGGTGGTGAGCAGTGTGACTAAGCTGTTATACCCCACCATTGCAAAGCGTTTTAAAACCACAGACCAGAAGGTGGAGCGAGCCATTCGCAACGCCATTGAGGTGTCCTGGACCAGGGGCAATGTGGATACCTTTGAGGAAATGTTTGGATATTCCGCATTATCAGGAAAGAATAGACCGACTAACAGTGAGTACATAGCCAGAGTGGCAGATAAAGTCCGTTTGGATTTTAAAGGCATGTCCGAACTGTAATCGTAAATATATTTATTAGCATTAGAAACTTAATCAAACAATATTACAAGATAGTTAATCGCTGATTCTCACAGATGGAAAGCCGTGCCTTGAGGTGCGGCTTTTATTTTTTCCAAGCCTTGAAAAGGGCTGTATTCTGTGAAAGAAGGAAGAAAAAAGAAAACTTCTGAAAATAAAAGCAGATGGGATTAAGAAAGGCTTAAGTTGTACCGAAAGATTTCTTATGGTAAAATAAACCCAAACCATGGTGGAAAAACATGGATGAAAAACAGTAGATGGGAGTAAAGCGGTGTTTTTATTTCTGGTAAGTCTGGCAGTGATACCGATACTGCCGGGAATGTTATTTGTAAAGATTTTTTACAGAAGAAATCATCGTCCGCATCCGGGGATGCTGCATGCCTATACATCAGGCCTGTTGCTGTGCCTGGTTTTTTGTGGTGTGATAAATGCACTGAGTGTACTTTTGAATAAAACCTTGAGTGAATGTGTTATCTGGTATTGCCTGGGACTGCTATGGCTACAGCTCATAGCAGGAATTGCTTTGGTATTTTTGTGGAATCCCCGGGAGACGAATCTGGGAGAATTATTTCAAAAAATAAAAATTTCGGTAACGGATTGTCTAAAGGGGATACCTGAAAGATGCAGAAAGAATCCATTGGCAATGGCCGTTTTAGGAGCCGTAGGGCTGCTGATCGTTATACAAATCATTGGGGTGTACAGAAATGGGTATGTGTATATGGCGGGAGATATGACGCTGGAAACGGTACAAAGCTTTCTGGAGCACGATTCCTTATACCGGGTGCATCCGCTTACGGGACAGCCCTATGAAGTGGGCGTACCCCTGCGCATTCAGATTCTTTGCCTGCCCACGCTGTATGCTTCCATATGTAGTGTTTTTGGATTGGCACCTAAGGCGGTGGTATGGACCCTTATGCCCATCTATTTTTTGCTGTGCAGCTATTTGGTTTATTATTTACTGGGGGACAGATTGTTTGGTAAAAAGGTCCTTTATAAGAGCTGCTTTTTGCTGCTGGTAGTGTTACTTAACGGATGGGGTACCTATGCCTACGGAATGGATGGCCTGGGCCTGCTTTATCAAGGATTTAGAGGTGAAAGTGTAAGAGCCGGGATTTTGTTGCCCTATGTATTGTGTCAGGTGCTGGATCATAAATGGTGGTCCGTGCTGCTTTGCATTGGTACAGAATTATTCTTGGTTTGGACTTTGTATGGTATGGGGGCTTGCGTCTTTGTGGCTGTGGGCTTTCTGATAATTGCTCTGGTGAGAAAAGATTTTGCGGATAAATCCGGAAAGGAGGCATCCGTATGTGGGAAATGATCAAACATGCCTGGGAAGGCTGGCTTGCGATGAATCTTTCCGGCAAATACAGTGCATTATTGATATTGGTACTGGCTTATTTATGGATTGGCAAAATGGGATATACTATAAGAGAAGAACAGAAAAGAATTCTCTTGTATGCTACGGTGCTGGTGCCTTTGTGCATCTGTCCCTTGACAGCGGCGGTTCTTATGGGATACCAGACCAAATTTTTTGATTATCCCTGGATATGGAGTCTGGTACCGGTGACGGCACTGATTGCCATGGGTGGGACTATAGTGCTGATTCGTATGAAGGAGGAACTGGGTCTGGTCAAGCAATGGCAACAGGTGACCTTTGTGGCGGTGTTGATTGGTGTGTTATGGTTGTCCGGCGGCTTGGGAAGTCAGGAGCGTCGGCTCTTGGAGGAAAAGACTGCTTATCAGGATGCGGAATTGATTTTGGGAGAATTGCAGGGAGAAAGCAGAGAACTCTGTATTTGGGGTCCCACAACCGTGCAGGAATATGTACGAATCATTGATTCACGGGTGAGAGTACCCTATGGCAGAAATATGTGGGATGAGTCCCTCAATGCCTATTTTTACGACACCTATGATGAGGAAACCATCCGGCTCTACAAGGCTATGGATTATGCCCAGCATCATGCCCATTTTGAGAATAGGGAAGTGCTGAATCTGGCGATTGAAAAAGGAGTAACCCATTTGATTCTGCCCGGATATGTGGCCCGGGAAGATGTGGAGGCAGTAGCCGGCGGATTGGGTTCGGAGATAAAGCAGCTGCAAGGATATTTTGTGATTACAGTGCAGTAAGGAACGGGAAGAAACAAATGAATGATTTGGTAAGTATTATTGTACCGGTGTACAATGTGGAAAAATTTATTGCAGAGACCATGGAAACGGTGGTAAAGCAGAGCTACCCCAACTGGGAGCTTTTGCTGGTAGAGGATGGAAGTACGGATAGAACCGTGGAAGAGATTGCGGCGTATCTGGAAAAGACCGGGGAGCAGCGGATCCGATTGATCCGTTTGCCGGAAAATGCCGGCGCTGCGGGAGCCCGAAATGTAGGCATGAAGGAATCACGGGGCCGTTATGTAACTTATCTGGATGCAGACGATTTGTGGAAGCCGGAAAAATTGCAGCATCAGCTGGAATTTATGAAAAAGACCAATTGTGCCTTTTCCTATACCGGTTATGAATTTGCAGATGAAAAGGGACAGGGCTTGGGCAAAATTGTCCGGGTGCCTTACGAACTGAAATATCGGGAAGCATTGGGTAATACCACTATTTTTACCTCCACTGTTATGTTTGATACGGACAAGCTCCCCCGGGAAGAATTGATGATGCCCTTGGTAAAAAGCGAGGATACGGCTCTTTGGTGGCAGATTTTGCGTCAGGGCCATACTGCTTACGGGCTGGATGAGAATCTGGTATATTATCGGAGGGCCGGCAAGAGCCTTTCTTCCAACAAACTGGTGGCTATGCAGCGTATCTGGAATTTGTATACCCGTGAGCAGTTACCCTTGGTGCAAAAGCTATATTACTTCGTGCTGTGGGCATTTCGAGCTGTAAGACGGAGGGTATAGGATTGGTTGCGATAAAGCGGAGAAATGTGCTATACTATAATGTAATGCTTTAACCGATGCGGAGGATATAGATTTGAAAATAAGTACCAATGAACTTAAGCTTAGAAGACTGGAATCCTTTAAACGTCTGATTAATATCGGATTAATTATAATCGGATTATTAATTGAGGTGGGGATTTTTGCATATAACTGGGTTTTCCATTTTTCCCAGAGCGTAGTGGAGCCCTTGCAGAATTTCTGGTTCAAGGGACACTTGCTGGAAGTGGCGATTTACGGAGTGATTCTCTTTTTCTTTTCCATGACCTATGGAGGAACCCGCCTGGGTTATATGAAAAATGCAGAATTGATTTTTTCCCAGGTGTTTGCTACTTTGATGGCCAATGTGCTGATTTATGCGGAATTGTCCGTAATGGCTTTTCAGCTGTTTGTTCCCTATTACTTTATTCTGATGATGGTGGAGCAGCTGGTAGTCATTATCATTTATATTAATATTGCCAACAAAATATTCAGCAAGGTGTTTCCTCCCCGGAAGCTGTTGCTTATTCACGGGGACAGACCTATCGAGGATATTGTATATAAATTCAGTACCCGCAAGGACAAATATAAGATTGTCCGTTGCCTTCATGTAAATGTTGGGCTGGAGCAGGTGAAGCAGACGATTCAGGAAAGCTACGATGCAGGCGAGACCAATGCGGTGGTAGTATGGGAGGTGCCCGGTGAAGACCGCAAGGAATTACTGAAATTCTGTTATGCCAGATCCATCCGTATCTATATGATGCCTAAAATCAGTGACATTGTTTTGATGGGGGCGGAACAGCTGCATATTTTTGACTCCCCTATTTTGCTTACCAGGGAATATCATCTGACTATGGAACAGCGAATGATTAAAAGGACCATTGATATATTGGGTTCTCTGATTTTATTGATTATCGCCTCTCCTTTCATGCTGATTACAGCCATTGCCATTAAGCTTTATGATGGTGGTCCTGTGTTATACAAGCAGGTCAGATGCACCATAGACCAGCGGGAATTTTATATTCTGAAATTCAGAAGTATGGTGACGGATGCGGAAAAAGACGGGGTGGCACGATTGGCACAAAAGAATGACAGCCGTATTACTCCCATTGGCAAATTTATCCGTAAATGCAGAATTGATGAGTTGCCTCAGCTGATTAATATTTTGAAGGGCGATATGTCTTTTATCGGTCCCAGACCGGAGCGTCCGGAGATTATAGAGCAGTATCTGGAGATTATGCCGGAGTTTGCTTATCGTATGAAGGTAAAGGCGGGATTGGCAGGCTTTGCCCAGGTATATGGTAAATACAATACTTCTCCTTATGATAAATTAAAACTGGATTTGACTTATATTGAGCACTATTCTGTTTGGTTGGACCTGAAGCTGATGTTGCTGACGCTGAAAATCCTGTTCTGGCCGGATAGTACGGAAGGTGTAGAAATGGATCAGATTACTGCATTGAAGGAACAGCAAAGTGCGGTAAAGGAACAGGATAAAGAATAAGGTTATCTGGCTGAAAAGAGGGAAGCGATGAGAGAGTGTGCATATGGAAGGGAGCCATTGGATGTAAAACTGATGGTGCTTCTGATGTTGAAAAAAGGATACTATTTTGTACTTGCGGTCATTCTGGGAGCCATAGTGGCGGGAGGTATTTACTTCTTTACTCAAATATGGGGAAAAGAAGTGCTGTATGAAGCCACCAGCACCTATTATGTAGAATATGGGACGGACCCCCAGACCGGTCAGGAATATACTTATATCAATGCTACCACATGGGATACTATCTGGGTCAAATCCGATGAGTTCCTGGAAGAAGTGCGGGATGCGACACTGTCCATGGGTCCTGCTTTGGATGGTGAGACATTGACAAAAGAACTACTGAAGACCTATATTTCAGCAGATTTACCTTCAGATTTAAGAATGCCCACCACCAGAGTGAGCACCCCTAATCCGGAATTAACAATGCAAATTGCCCGTGCGGTAGAGCAGGCCATGGTATCCTTGGGCGCAGGTGATGCGAATAAGGAAATAGAGGCCATAGGAGTGGTGATTGCTGCGGAGGAAGCGGAACGTGCTATGCTGGATGACCGTACCTGGTCGGCAGTGATTTTGGGCGGTCTATTGGGGCTGTTCGGGGCAGTGGTATGGTGGCTTGTAGGATATTTTTTGGATGATTCCGTGTATGTGCCGGGTACCTTTGAAAAGAGATATGGAATTCCTATGCTAGGTACCTGTAACGGTGTTTATACAGCAGTCAATTTTAAGCATTTGTTTGCAGGCAAGACCAGGGTGGCCGTACTGGGTGCAGATGCAGATACGGATATGGGAGAAATTGTGACTGCCTTGCAGGCTGCTTTGCAGGAAGCTGCATGGGAGCTGGTGCCCATGCCCGGATTGGAGCAATGCCCGGAGGTGGTGACTGCCTTACGGGAGTGTGATGGCTTATTGCTCGGTGTGGAGGCAGGAGCCCATGATGGCAAACGTCTGGAGGAACAGTTGAGCGTATTGGAGAAGCAGCAGATTCCTGTGACAGCAGCGATACTGCTTCATGAGGATGAACTGTTACAGAGGCTGTATCATTTGCCCGGCTACGGAGGAAAAAAAGCATGAGTGTGCAATTACTGGTATCGGCTGTGAATGCACAGCCCCGGGAGCTGGTGGAGGCAATGAATATCCATAGTGATGCCATTGTAGTGAACCAGTGTGACAGATATGACTATACAGAGTTGGAGAAGGAAGGATATCAAATCCGCTTTTTCTCCATGAATGAGCGTGGAGTAGGCCTTAGCCGCAACCATGCTCTTTTGCGTGCAGACCATGAGATTAGCCTGTTTGCAGATGAGGATATTATTTATGTGGACGACTATGAGGAACAGGTGGAGAAAGCTTTCCGGGAGCATCCTGAGGCGGATATGATTCTCTTTTATGTGAAGGCGGCAGAAGGACGGGAGACCTATAACATTCAGAAGGAGGGGCGGGTGCATTGGTATAATTGCGGCCGATACCCTACCTATAGCTTTGCTGTTCGTACAAAGCGGGTACATGCCTTGAATATTACCTTCCACCTATTGTTTGGGGGCGGGGCCCCCTATAGCAATGGGGAGGACAGTCTGTTTATCATGGAGTGCATCCGTAAGGGAATGCACGTGATTAAAGTGCCTGTGACTTTGGGCTATGAAAATGGCAGGGAATCCACTTGGTTTAAAGGATACAATCAAAAGTTTTTTTACGATAGAGGAGTGTTGTATCATTTCCTCTATGGTTCCCTGAAGTATCTCATGGGTCTAAGATTTTTGCTGGCCCACAAGGATGAAATGTGCCGGGAGATATCCGTGAAAGAGGCCTATGCCTGGATGAGAGAGGGTATCCGGGCTGCAAAGCATTTGGGGACCGGGAAGGAGTGCCAGGATGAAACCGCTGTTTAGTATTGTGATGGTATCCCTGAATCCCGGGGATAAAATATTTGAGACTTTGCAAAGCGTGGAGGCCCAGACCTGCAAGGACTATCAGATTGTGATTAAGGATGGTGGCTCCGGGGACGGTACCAAAGAAAGATTACAGGAATACCTGTATCAGAATCCGGATATGGCAAACAGGATTCGTCTGGTGGAGACTGCCGACAAGAGCATTTATGACGGTATGAATCAGGCACTGGAATATGTGGAGGGAGACTTTGTATATTTCCTGAATTGCGGAGACTCTTTTTATAATGGAGAAGTGCTGGCACAGTTGGTGGCGGTGTTGAAGGCTGATTTGGAAAGCGGAGAGGCACAAAAAACAGGGATTTATTACGGAGATCAATATGATATGCTGCAACAGACTGTGGTGGCCTCCAATCCTCATATGGATGCCTTTGCCTGCTATCGCAATGTACCCTGCCATCAGGTGTGCATTTATCACAGAGAGATGTTTGCAGAGCGGGGATATGAGCCCCGGTATAAGGTCCGGGGAGATTATGAGCATTTTCTTTGGTGTTTCTTTGAAAAGAAAGTTCAGCCGAAGTATGTGCCTGTTACCATTGCTAATTATGAGGGCGGTGGCTTTTCGGAAACCAAGAAGAATCGCAAGCGTTCTGCCCGGGAGCATAAAGAGATTACAGCTCTGTACATGAGCCGGGGACAGAGACTGGGCTATCGCATGATTTTATTGCTGACCTTGGCACCCTTGCGTACTATGTTGGCCCATAATAAGGTCTTTTCCGGTGTGTATAATAAACTGAAAGGGCTGGTGTATGGGCGGTAGGTTGCCTGAGGCTTGAACAGGCTGGAAACGGTGTGAATGGTATATAGAATGGAGAAAAGGATATGGAAAGAATTTGTAATTTCTTAAAGGACGCAGGTGTATATTATCTGGCTACTATGGATGGGGATCAGCCCCGGGTGCGTCCCTTTGGTACAGCTCATATTTTTGAAGGAAAGCTGTATATTCAGACAGGGAAAATGAAACCGGTGTCAAAACAGCTTGCAAGCAATCCCAAGGCTGAAATCTGTGCTTTTAAGGAGGGTGCATGGCTCAGAGTTGCAGGAGAATTAATAGAGGATGAACGTGTAGAAGCAAAGAAAGCCATGCTGGACGCATACCCCAATCTCCGTGGAATGTATGATGAGAAGGACGATAATACCCAGGTGCTGTACTTTCAAAAGGGTGTTGCTACATTCAGTTCCTTTGGGACACCGGATGAGGTAATCACATTCTAAAACGGCGTGGGAGTATAACAATGAAAGTAGGCATCATCGGTTACGGAAGCATGGGAAAAATGTTTCTGGAGAAATTGTCGGAAACACAGACAGTTTTCAAGGAAGATTTGTATATTGCAAATCGGACCTATAGTAAAATAGAGCATTTAAAAAATGAATATAATGTCTGCCAAAGCAGCACAGAGTTGGCGGCAGAGGCTGATGTAATTTTCATCTGCGCGGGGCCCGGGGATATCAAGAATATCCTGGAGGACATTAAGCATGCAGTGTCGGAGAAGGCTTTGCTGGTATCCCTAAATGGCAGTGTGACCTTCGAAATGTTGGAGAAAGTATTACCCCATAAATATGCCAAGGTGATTCCCAGTCTTACGGCAGAAATCAACCGCTCCCAGACGCTGGTTAGCTACAATGGAGAGATTACAAAGACAGATAAAGCTACTCTGATAAGCCTGATGGAATGTATGGGCGATGTGATTGAACTGCCGGAGCAGGAAATGGGTATCGGTTCCGAGCTGGTCAGCTGTATGCCGGGATTCATTGCCGCCATGTTTGATGTGATTTGCAAATCTGCCAAGCCCCATACTGCACTGGGAGAGCGTCAGATGATACAAATGCTATTACAGACTCTGGTAGGTACCGGAGAACTGATGCTGGAAAAGGACATGTCTTTTGACGAGGTAGTGAACCGGGTGGCCACCAAGGGTGGCATCACGGAAGTGGGTGCTCGGATTATTTACGAGCAGATGCCCCAAGTGGCAGATGAATTATTTGATAAAACCATGGAAAGACGTCGTGAGACGGCAGAACGTGCCAAGGAGCGTTTTGGGGTGTAGGGAGTATGAATATTCAATATGGTAAGGCCACGCTGAATAATATCGAGGAATTGGTACAACTTCGGCTGGATTACTTGCTGGAAGACTATGGAACATTGACTGATGAACAAATAGAAAAAATGAAAGCCTCTTTGCCGGAGTACTATTTGAAGCATCTGAACAAGGATTTGTTTGTGTATATTGCCAGAGAAGAAGTGATTATATCCTGTTGTTTTCTTCTGGTTTCGGAAAAACCTGCTAATCCCAGTTTTATAAATGGACGGACCGGTACGGTTTTGAATGTTTATACCAAAAGGGAGTACCGAAGAAGAGGTATTGCCCGAGAACTAATGGAGCAGCTTTTGGCTGAAGCAGAGCAAATGGGCCTTGATTTTGTGGAATTGAAGGCCACCGACGCGGGATACAATTTATATAAAACCGTTGGGTTTAAGGATGTTGATTCCAAATACCATAATATGAAAAGAGTGTTTGGAAAGGTTTTATAACTTTGAAGGTGGAAGAAGTGGACAAACTTGAATTTGACGAATTGGTAAGAAAGGAGCATACAAATGAAAAGACTCACCTCAAAGCAACTAAGAACCATTCGGATTTTTGTAATAGTTGTTGGAATTTTTATTAGTTTTTTTATTTGGTTATCTTGGCCAGATGTAATAAATAACAATCCTCTTTATCATGTAGGTAATGGAAGATATGGCTCGAAGATAGGCGCACTTTTAATATTGTTGATACCATTGTTTGGTTTTTGCCCTTCTGGCTTGAACGAAGAAATTCATTCTACAGACCCAATAGAACGGGCTGAATTGCAGGAAAAGCTTGACAAAAGAGCAGAAACAATTCGGCTTTATGTTGCATTTTTTTGTAGTATAGTAGCATGTCTTGTTATGCTTGGTGGATTTTTTCTTTGCTAGAATAATCTGTAAAACAGTTAGATAAATTCCAATATGTAGAGCAATTAGATAAACTTGAATAGGTCGAAGAGATGAAAATTTGATTTTGTACATTCTTGCATGTATGAAGATTAAAATGAAGGAGGATGATAATTATGGCTTCAAGCATTGTTCATTTGGCAATAACAAATGAATTGATAAAAAGATATTCTTTTAGAGATGTCCATAGATTAAAATATGGGTCGGTAATAGTTGATGCTGGATATAATGGAAATAGTCATTTGAAAATTAATGTGTTTGATGGGCAAAAAAAGACGTATGATTTTGATTCTTTTCGGCAAATGTTTGGAGAGAAAATGCGAGAAGATGATTTTTACTTAGGATATTATCTTCATTTGGTGCAGGATGTGCTATATAGACGTTTTGTTT
>JAFUKS010000062.1 GCA_017473445.1 Lachnospiraceae bacterium | reverse complement strand
TACCAGAGGACATGCACTGATACTGCCCAAGGAGCATGCGGCCAATTTGTTTGAATTGCCTGATGAGATTGGGGCAAAGGTGCTGGTGACTGTAAAGAAGGTTGCTACGCAGATGAAGGAGAAGCTGGGCTGTGCCGGTATGAACCTGGTACAGAATAATGGAGAAGAGGCAGGACAGACGGTAAAGCATTTCCATATTCATATGATTCCCCGATATGAGGCAGATGAGTCCATGGTAAGCTGGAAGAAAATGAAGCCTTCTGCTGAGGAATTAGCTGAAATCAAAAAGCAGATTAGGGAATAGAAAGTACCATGAGAACCATAGACGTAAGTGTAATTACAGACAATATCAAAGAAATGTGTATAGAGGCCAACCATTTCCTGTCTTCCGATATGAAGGTGGCACTGGACTGTGCCTGCATGGAGGAAGAGGCTCCTCTTGGCAAGCAGATACTGGGTCAGCTGCAGGAGAATTTGGAGATAGCGGGAGCGGATATGATTCCCATCTGCCAGGATACGGGTATGGCTGTGATTTTCATGGAAATCGGACAGGATGTACATTTTACCGGTGGTAATCTGGAGGATGCCATCCATGAGGGGGTTCGCAGAGGCTACGTGGATGGTTATTTGCGTAAGTCTGTAGTGAAGGACCCGATTTTCAGAGAGAATACCAAGGACAATACCCCTGCCATTATTCATTATGAAATGGTCCCCGGGGAGACGGTAAAGATTACGGTAGCACCCAAGGGATTCGGAAGCGAGAATATGAGCCGGGTGTTTATGTTGAAGCCGGCGGATGGTATAGAGGGTGTCAAGAATGCGATTTTGACGGCAGTCAAGGATGCCGGTCCCAATGCCTGCCCGCCTATGGTAGTGGGCGTGGGTATAGGCGGCACCTTCGAAAAATGTGCCCTGATGGCCAAGAAGGCTCTGACCAGATCGGTGAATCAGCATTCGGAAATTCCCTATGTGAAGGAATTGGAAGAAGAGATGCTGACCAGGATTAACAGCCTGGGCATCGGTCCCGGAGGATTGGGTGGCAGTACCACTGCTTTTGCAGTGAATATCAATACCTATCCCACCCATATTGCAGGGTTGCCTGTGGCGATTAATATCTGTTGCCATGTGAATCGCCATGCGATAAGGGAAATTTAGGTTTATATTATTAAAAGATATAAGGAAGTGCCGTATGTGCGGCCATGTGAGTAAAGATGGACAAATATATCAATATGCCCTTAAGTGATGAGGATGCGGTGCAGCTTCGTGCCGGAGACTATGTATATCTTACAGGGGTGATTTATACTGCCAGAGATGCTGCCCATAAGCGTATGGCAGAGGCATTGGAGGCGGGTGAAGCTTTGCCTCTTTCATTAAAACATAATGTAATTTATTATATGGGACCTTCCCCGGCCAGAGAAGGCCGGCCCATCGGTTCTGCGGGCCCCACTACTTCCAGCCGTATGGATAAGTATGCACCGGATTTGTTGGATTTGGGGTTGAAGGGGATGATTGGCAAGGGCAAGCGTTCCCAGCAGGTAAAGGATGCGGTGATGAGAAATAAAGCAGTTTATTTTGCGGCAGTAGGTGGTGCAGGTGCATTACTTTCCAAATCCATTCTTTCCTCGGAAGTGATTGCATATGATGATTTAGGAACAGAAGCCATTCGCAGATTGGAAGTAAAAGATTTCCCCGTAATAGTAGTAATGGATAGTTTGGGGAATAATCTGTATGAGACCGCAATCAAAAAATATACAAAGGAAGATTAGATTATGTGGCGAATTATTATGATGGTAGTCAGATTGATTTATATAGCTCCCTATTATATGTATCGTATCTGGCGATATGGCAAAAAGAGAAATGAAGATATTACCGAGGCATATGCCTACATTAAAAAGGTAACTATGGCGGCGAACCATGCCGGCAGAGTGACCATAGAGTCCCATGGACTGGAAAATCTGCCCAAGGAAAATGGATATATTTTTTATCCCAACCATCAGGGCCTTTTTGACGTACTGGTATTTTTGGAGTCTTGTCCGGCTCCCTTTGCTTTTGTTATCAAGAAGGAAGCGCGCAATATTATATTGCTGAAGCAGGTGGGTGACGCACTGGGCTCTTTGGCTATTGACCGGGAGGACATTAAGCAGTCCATGAAAGTAATCCTGGAAATGACTGAGCAGGTGAAGAAAGGAAAGAATTTCCTGATTTTTGCAGAAGGTACCCGCAGTAAGTTGGGTAATCAGCCCTTGGATTTTAAGGGTGGCAGCTTCAAGGCGGCGATGAAGGCCAAGTGTCCCATTGTACCTTGTGCCCTGATTGATTCCTTCAAGCCCTTCGACGAGAAGTCTTTAAAACCGGTAACTGTGAAGTTGATTTATCTGCCTCCTATGTATTATGAGGAGTATAAGGATATGAAGACCGGTGAGATTGCGGCAGAGGTAAAGCGTCGTATTGAGGAAGCCATTGCTCAGTATGAGTAATAAAGGCACCCAAGTGATGCTGCGAAAAGTCCCTGCTTTTTTCCCTGTTTTTTTACAATAAAAACTCATTGACAAACCAGGGATTAATATGTATAATAACACTTGCGTCGTGAGACGTGACAATCACATATTGGTAGTGACGTGATTCAGATTTTGGAGAAATACTCAAGAGGCTGAAGAGGCGCCCCTGCTAAGGGTGTAGGTCGGGCAACCGGCGCGAGGGTTCAAATCCCTCTTTCTCCGTTTCAACTACCATTACAGAAGTGCTAAGGTTTTAGCACTTCTTTTTTTGTGCCTACAGCCATGAGAATGTTATATTGGGGAGTACATTCCGGCAGTATGAAAATAGAACTATATTCAGCAAAACAGCACATGTGCTATACTAGGAAATGAATGAAGTATATTGGGGGTATGCAAATGACAGAATTTATAATGGTACGGCACGGAGAGCCGGATTATGATGTGGTAAATGATTGGGCAGGTATTGGGGTGGCAAAGAATTTTGCACCACTGACTGACAGAGGCGTGAGTCAGATAAGAGAAACCATAGATATATTGAAAGGGGAAAAGGCAGCTGTGATTATTTCCTCTCCCTTTACCAGGTGTATGCAGGGAGCATGCATGATGGCGAAGGAACTGGCTTTGGATGTGGCTGTAGAGCATGGACTCCATGAGTGGGAGCTGGATAAAACCCATTCTGTACGTCCCGGCATTCGGGAGCGGATTCTGACCTGGAAGTTTAATCATACCAAGTGGAATCCCCGTAGCAAATGGGAACATCCGGACCGGGTAAAGGAGCGGGTGCTGCAGGTGTTTGATAAATATTTGCAATATGACAAGGTAATCGTATCCTGTCATGCCATGATGATTATGTATACATTGGGAGATGAGATTCCCAGACAGTATGCAGAAATCAGACGCATCCGGTATGATGGTAAGAGTTTGCAGGAGGTAGAGTGATGTTCGGACTCTTTAAAGGGAAGAAGGTGCAGGAAGAAGAGCGTCCTGTATTGAAAATCATAGCGAAATATGAAGAAAACGGTGATCCACTGGGGACCACACATGCTTTTGTGAAGGAGTTCATAGGTCCATGTCCGGAGCGATATGATATGACCTATCGTTATGAGCATTCCCTGCGGGTAGCGGCCTGGGGAAAACGCATTGCAGAAGGGGAGGGATGGAACCCGGAGCCTTTGCAAATGGCCTGCCTGCTTCATGATGTAGGATATCCGGAGTGTAAGAGTTTGGAGGATTTTGATCACCATCCGGCATTCAGTGCAGATGTGGCAGCACTTTTTTTAAAGAAGATAGGATATGATGAGCAGTTGACGGAGAGTATCTGCAAGGCCATAGCCATTCATGATAAGTGGAATGATGTACCGGCAGATGCCACTCCTTTTGAATTAAGCGTCCGGGATGCGGATGATTTGGACCGTTTTGATGCGATGCGTATCTGTATGCTGGGTCGAAGTGACATTGGTGAGAAAAATACAGAGGAATTGCTTGAGCTTTGTGCAAAGAGATTAGACGAGGTGACCAGTGCCCGTAAGCGTATTTGTGGGACTGCTACTGCGGAGGGTTTCTGGCAGGAAAAGTGTGATATGCGGCAGAGGTTCTATGAGGAACTTCGAACCCAGTTGGAGGGAACTTTTAAGGGGCTATGACAAAGCACTGTGTTCCTGCACGTAACAGAGTTCTAAAGTGCACATTCTGATATTTATTTGATAGTTTCGTAGAGATAAACTGTTCCTATAGCAGGAACTTTCAATAGATATTTGGAGGGTGTAATATGTGGCTTGAATTTATTATTGAATTAGTGGTAGAGGCTGTGGGGCTTGTTTTGGATTTATGTCTGGAAGGGGTGCATTGGAGACCTCGAAGAAAGCGGAGGGATAAAGAATGAAAGAGAAAAGGATGCGGCAGAAATTTGTGGGCTTATGGATTTCCTTTCTCTTGTTTTTTCTTTGTTATTTGGCGGTGGAAATACAATTGGGAGTACTTTTGTCCATATGGACCACAGGACTATCCATATATTTGCTGATAAAAAATAAATTACCGTCCCTTAAAAACATCTTCCTTTCAATTTTATTGGCGGCTCTGGTGTCGGTTTCCTTTATTGGAATGGGGGCAGGTATAGGAACGGTGGCGGCCAATGGCTTGCTATCGGGCGTTCCCACGCTATTGTGTTCCATGGCAGTTTTTTCTGTGGCGGAAAAACGGGAAGGATTACGGTTTAGTGCCCCGGGAACCGGGCAGGTTCCTTTTACCAGCATTTTGATAGGTATTGGTACGGGAACGGTGCTTTCTATTATCAATGTGTTCCTGATGATAGGAAATACACAGATGGATTTTTGCGTATCATTTTCCCGTTTGTTGGTATGTTTGAATCCGGCTATTTATGAAGAAATCGTATGCCGTGCCATATTCCTGGCTTTTTTTCTTTATAAATTGGGCGGGCAGGAGGCTACCAGGTTTCAAAGCTTTACCATGTGGTTTATGATGTGCGTTCCTCATACAGTGGCACATGGCTATGATTTGTTGAGTACCATCCTGTTGTGTATTCTCTTTGGAATGCCTTTTGCTATTTTGCAGAAAAAGCGGGATGTACTGTCGGCCATGATAAGCCATGGTTTGGTGGATGCAGTGAGATTTACCATATTTGGATTGGGATTTTAAGAGATTGATGAAAAAGTAGGAGGAGAAAATATGATTCTGGTACCGGAAGGTGTGGTAATGTGTTTGTTTGGATAAGAGCAAAGATATAACAGAAGTTGCGGGGATAGAACTATGGAATGGATGAATGTTTTTGGTTTGGTTTTTGTGATTGGGCTTATGATTCCCAACATCTTATTTGCAATCAAGTGTAAAGAGGAGTTTGATGATAAATGGAATTATAAACCGGTCCAACTGTTGGAACAGATTGGAAGATTCGGTTGCATGGGATTTATGGTATTCAATATTCCCGGGACTTGGTTTGGCTGGTGGTCTGATGAAGCATTTGCGGTCTATCTGATTGTTGGTGCAATGTTGGTTGTCTTGTACTGTTTGATATGGATTATTTGTTGGAAGAAAAAAGGTATGTTTAGAGCGTTGGCACTTTCCATAATTCCATCTGTGTTGTTTTTGTTTAGCGGAATTATGAACAGGTCAGTACTGCTGATGGTTTTTGCGGTAATATTTGCGGCGAGTCATATTTTGATTTCCTATAGGAATGCGAAGTAAGGACTTAGAAGGTAAGACTGGCAGCATTGCTTCCTGATATGAGTGCGATAATGGCTCTGCGAGAGATGGAAGAAGTGGATAACTTGAATTGAGCGAGCTCTTTTG
>JAFUKS010000061.1 GCA_017473445.1 Lachnospiraceae bacterium | reverse complement strand
TATCATATCCGAACATATGTTTCAAGTGTACTTTCGCAGGATTTTACGATATACAATGAAAAAGCATATAAAATGTACTGCAGTAGTTAAAAACCAACTGATGGGATATGAAAGATATAAGCACTCCAGACTCCTATTCCACTGAAAAATTGTATTGATCCACAAAATACGAAATAGACAGGCTCCTGTTAGGGATACCAATGTGGGAAGTAAGGAATATCCCATGCCTCTCATGGACCCCACAATCGTATCCATGGTACCGCAGAGGAAATAGGTAGGGCAAATAATGCTCAATCTTAAAATGCCGTAAGCAATTACTTCCGTATCCTTAGAATATAATTGCAACAAGGTGCCGGAACATGCATAGGAAAGGGTTCCCAGTACACCACCTACTATGCAGACTGCAATCTGACAAATCACACATATCTTACCAATTCGCTTGTATTCTTTTGCACCATAATTCTGTCCGGTAAAACTAATGGCTGATTGATGGAACGCGTTCATGGAGGTATAAACAAAGCCTTCTATATTGCTTGCTGCTGTATTACCGGCCATTGCAATGGAGCCAAAGGAATTAATGGAGGACTGAATCAATACATTAGAAATGGAAAATAACGCTCCCTGTAATCCAGCAGGCATACCAATTTGCAACATTTTTATCAATTTATCTTTTGTAATGCGTAAATTACTGATAATCAGCCGGTAACTACTTTGTGTTTTTATCAAACATCTTACCACTAAAAGTGCGGAAACTATTTGAGATATTACTGTGGCAAGTGCCACTCCGGCTACTCCCATTTGAAAGCAAATTACAAAAATCAGATTTAAAATTACGTTAACAACACCTGCGACCAACAGATAATACAAGGGACGCTTGGTATCACCCACTGCCCGCAGGATGGCACTGCCGAAATTGTAAAGCATCATCATAGGCATGCCGGCAAAATAAATACACATATACAGTGTGGAACCATCAATCACATCCTCAGGAGTCCCCATAAGAGTCAATGCGGGTCGCGAAATACAGATTCCCACTACAACCAAAATAAAACCACAGACGATACTGGTCAAAACAGCCGTATGTACAGTTTCTGACAATTCTTTTTGCTGCCCGGCTCCGTAATATCGGGCAACCAGTACATTGGTACCTACAGATAATCCAATAAACAAATTAACAATTAAATTTATCAAAGAACTGGTTGAACCTACAGCTGCCAACGCTTCCTTTCCGGAAAATTGTCCTACTACAATAATATCTGCTGCATTAAACATCAGCTGCAATACTCCGGATAACATTAAAGGAAAATAAAACACCAAAATTTTCCCTAATAATGGACCATGACACATATCAATTTCATATTTCTTTTCTTTAACTGCAGAATGCATTCTATCACTTCTTTCTTGCGCAAAAGGAATCTCCGCCTAAAATTAGACGGAGATGCTTATTTGTTTATTTATTATTAATATAATTGATTAATCCCTCAGATGCAATGATTTTCTGCATAAATTCAGGGAATGCCTGCCCCTGGAAGGATTGTCCTTTGGTAATGTCGGTAATAATACCGGTATTAAAATCCACTTCTACTGTATCACCGGCTTCAATTGCCTTAGCCGCTTCAGGACACTCGATAATGGGAAGTCCGATATTGATGGCATTACGATAAAAGATACGGGCAAAGGTCTCAGCAATGACACAGCTGATACCGGCTGCTTTAATGGCAATTGGAGCATGTTCTCTGGAAGAACCGCATCCAAAATTCTTAGTGGCTACCATAATGTCGCCCTTATTTACTTTTTTTACAAATTCTGTATCAATATCCTCCATGCAGTGAGTTGCCAGTTCTGCAGGGTCAGAGGAATTCAGATATCTTGCAGGAATGATAACATCGGTATCTACATTATCACCGTATTTAAAAACAATACCTTTTGCATTATTCATCGTTTCAGTTCCACCTTTCTATAAGTCCTTGGGGCCGGAAATCTTACCGGTAATCGCGGAAGCTGCTGCTACTGCAGGGCTTGCCAGATAGATTTCACTGGTAATATGACCCATTCTGCCTACAAAGTTACGGTTGGTGGTAGATACACATCTCTCACCTTCTGCCAAAATACCCATGTAACCGCCTAAGCAGGGACCACAGGTGGGAGTACTTACTACTGCACCGGCTTCAATAAAGATTTTCAATAAACCTTCCTCCATAGCCTGCATATAAATAGCCTGAGTAGCAGGAATAATGATACAACGCATACCCTTTGCCACATGTCTGCCCTTCAGAATCTCAGCTGCACAGCGCAGGTCATCAATTCGGCCATTGGTACAGGAACCGATTACTACCTGATCAATTGCAATATCATCTATTTCATCAATGGTATGGGTGTTTTCCGGTAAGTGAGGAAATGCCACGGTGGACTTTAAGGTACTTAAATCAATGGTGTATTCTTCGTCATAAACAGCATCCGCATCTGATTCAAAAATCTTGAATTCTCTGTTGGAATGCTCTTTCATATAAGCAATTGCCAAATCATCTACAGGGAAAATACCATTCTTTCCACCGGCTTCAATTGCCATATTAGCAATGGTAAAACGGTCATCCATAGTCAGATTAGCAACGCCCTCGCCCACAAATTCCATGGATTTATACAAGGCACCATCTACACCAATCATACCGATAATATGTAAAATCACATCCTTACCGCTAATCCACTGGGAGGGTTTGCCTACCAGATTAAATTTAATTGCGGAAGGTACTTTAAACCAAGCCTTACCGGTAGCCATGCCGGCTGCCATATCGGTACTGCCTACACCGGTAGAAAATGCACCTAATGCACCATAGGTACAGGTATGGGAGTCTGCACCGATGATAACATCACCTGCTACGGTCAGACCTTTTTCAGGTAACAATGCATGCTCAATACCCATCTCTCCTACTTCAAAATAATTGGTAATTTCATTACGTCTTGCAAATTCTCTTACGCATTTACAATGCTCTGCGGACTTAATATCCTTGTTAGGTACAAAATGATCCGGCACAAGGGCAATCTTATCCTTGTGAAATACACCGTTCACATTCATTTTTTCCATTTCCTTGATGGCTACGGGGCTGGTAATATCATTGCCCAGTACCAGGTCCAGATTGGCTTCAATCAGCTGGCCTGCTTCTACTTTTTCAAGACCTGCTGCAGCTGCCAGAATCTTCTGCGTCATTGTCATTCCCATAACTAATAACCACACCTTTCGTAAAATTTACATCTTTTGCTATCATACCATAGAAATATGTATTTTGAAATAGGCATTTTTAATCTATTCCATGACATATTTTAAGGAAAAACAATTTATAGCATAAATCCATAAAAAAGAGAGCACCGAAGTGCTCTCTCATATTCTGTTTCATTTACAAGGAGAATTAGTTGTTAATCAGCTTATCCTCTTCGTTGTTCCAGCTATAAAGCTTACGAATCTCTTCGCCAACCTTCTCAGCAGGATGCTCAGCACCCAGCTTTCTCATAGCCTTGAAATGTACCTGCTTACCTGCATCGGACATATCCAGTAAGAAGTCCTTAGCGAAGGTACCGTCCTGAATATCACTCAGAACCTTCTTCATAGCCTTCTTGGTTTCCTCGGTGATGATCTTAGGTCCGGTAATGTAATCACCGTACTCAGCGGTATTGGAGATGGAATATCTCATACCTGCAAAACCACTCTGGTAAATCAAATCTACAATCAGCTTCATCTCGTGGATACACTCAAAGTAAGCGTTTCTCTCATCATAACCAGCCTCAACCAGAGTCTCAAAACCAGCCTGCATCAGAGCACATACGCCACCACACAGAACTGCCTGCTCACCAAACAGGTCAGTCTCGGTCTCAGTACGGAAGGTAGTCTCCAGAACACCTGCTCTTGCACCACCGATACCCAGAGCGTAAGCCAATGCGATATCCTGAGCCTTGCCGGTTGCATCCTGATGAACAGCGATCAAGGAAGGAACACCCTTGCCAGCCTGGTACTCGCTACGAACAGTATGTCCGGGGCCCTTGGGTGCAATCATGGTAACGTCTACATTTGCGGGAGGTACAATACATCCGAAATGAATATTGAAACCATGCGCAAACATCAACATATTGCCCTCTTCCAGATTGGGCTCGATGTCTTCTTTGTACAGCTGTGCCTGCTTCTCATCATTGATCAGAATCATGATGATATCAGCCTTCTTTGCAGCCTCTGCTGCAGTATATACTTCAAATCCCTGAGCAACTGCCTTGTTCCAGGACTTGGAGCCTTCATATAAACCAATGATTACATTGCAACCGGAATCCTTCAGATTCAGTGCATGTGCATGACCCTGGCTACCGTAACCGATAATAGCAATGGTCTTGCCTTCTAATAAAGAAAGATTACAATCTTCCTGGTAAAAAATTTTAACCATTTTTCTCTCCTCCACGAGTTCTTTTAAAAATTTATAACTGATAGGTTTCCCTAGAGCTAACAAAATCTTCTGTAAGGATAAATATCAATATCCTACTCCATATATGTAACGTTTTCTGTACCACGACTAAGACCGGTAATGCCGGTTCTGGCAAGTTCTAATATCTCATGTCCGCTAAGTAATCCCATGAATGCCTCAATCTTATTCTGGGTACCGGTCATCTCAATCACAAGACTATCAGGAGATACGTCAACAATTTTGGCACGGAAAATATCCGTAATTGCCACAATACTTGGACGCTCCTCTGCACTTGCTCTGACCTTAATCATAACCAGCTCACGGAATACACTTTCATCCGGACGAAGCTCCTTGATATCCTTTACATCCACCAGCTTGCTTACCTGCTTCTCAATCTGCTCCAGCACTTCATCATCACCGGTTGCTACAATGGTAATGCGTGAATATCTGGGATCCGCGGTGCCTCCTGCTGTAATACTCTCAATATTATAGCCTCTTCTGGAGAATAAGCCGGAAATACGACTCAATACACCGGAAGTATTATCTGCGATTAATTGAAAAACCTTCTTTTGCATATCTATCCCTTCCATAATGTCCATTTCACTATAATATAGCAATTTCAAAGCAGATTGTCAACCCAAAACGCTTTAGTTCTCTAAAACTTTAAAACACTAGTTGACAAAAACCTTGAAATTAATCATTTTCCATACATTTGGATAATGCCAGGGTTCCGGTACGTGCAACTTCCACGATACTGATGGAATTCAATAAATTCAACAGTAACTTAATTTTTTCCGGAGTATCACATAACTGTAACATCATAAAATGCTTGGACATATCTACGATTTGTACATTCATGAGTTCGCAGATTTCCATGATTTCTCGACGGTTATGACTGTTATATTTTACCTTTACCAGCATCAACTCTCTTGCAATACAACGGCTTTCGGAAAATGTTTTTACTTTAATAACATCCAGCTTTTTATTCAGCTGCTTTTCAATCTGTTCAATGGTACGCTCGTCCCCACTGCTCACAATGGTCATGCAGGAAACATCCGGATCATCCGTTTCACCTACTACCAGACTATCAATATTATAGCATCGGCGGGAAAACAAACCGGCTACCTTTCCCAGTACACCGGAGCGGTTTTCTACCAATACGGAATAAATTCGTTTTTTCATATTTTCTACCTCTTATCGTGCCTATCTTACAATATCCATAGGGTCAATGATGCATTCTAAAATCATGGAACCCTTATGTGCCAGGAAAGTGTCAATGACCTCATCCATCTTTTCCATATTGTACAGACGCTGGAATGGAATGTCATAGGCGGCAGAAAGCTTTTCTAAATCCGGGCTGCCTGACAAATCAATCATGGAATAATGTTCCTTATAGGTAAACTGCTGATATTCACGTACCATACCTAAGGAATTGTTTTTCAGAACAATAATTTTAACATCCACATGATGCTGCTGCATGGTAGCCAGCTCCATCATGGACATCTGAAAAGAGCCATCTCCGCAAACTGCCACCACTTGTCTTTCGGGAGCTGCAATCTTCGCTCCCATGGCTGCCGGAATGGAATAACCCATGGTACCCATGCCACCGGAGGTCAGGAATTTACCCTGCTTTGTGACTGCATAGCTGCAAGACCAAATTTGATTTTGTCCTACGTCAGCCACATATACTGCATCCTCTTCCATCTTTTCGGACAAAGCGCTAATAAAGGCGGCCGGGTCTACATAAGCCGGGTTCGGATTACGTTTTTTAGCCATGGAAACACGATATTCTTTCAGTGTTTCAAGCCATTCTGCATAATTTCCTTCAAAGCTTTCTTTCTCAAAATCTTCAAAAATACATTTTGCATCACCTACCAGAGGTATGGTGGCACCTGCATTTTTGCCGATTTCAGCAGGATCCACATCTATATGCACCAAAATCTTTCCTTTTGTGATTAAATCCGGCTGGCTTACTGCACGATCCGCTACGCTGGCACCTACCATAATTAATAAATCGGACTCGTTCATGGCTCTGTTGGCATAAGCTTTACCGTTATTACCAACCATTCCAAAGTACAAGGGATGTTTGGTGGGCATTACACCCAATCCCATCATGGTAGAAACTACCGGAATCTGGTGCTCCTGCGCAAAATGACGTAAATTCTCCTGTGCATCACTTAATAACACACCACCACCTGCACAGATAATCGGTTTTTTGGCTTTTTCCAGTTCTTTAATGACTTTTTTTATCTGAAGGGCATTTCCTTTCATGGTGGGCTTATAGGTACGAAGCTTCACCTCCTCCGGATATTTAAACTTATTAATGGTTGCATTCTGCACATCAATGGGCACATCAATAAGAACAGGTCCTTTTCGCCCGGAATTTGCAATGTAGAAAGCCTCTTTCATAATATGCGGAATATCATTGACATCCTTTACTAAATAGCTGTATTTTACGAAGGATTCTACAGCTCCGGTAATGTCAGCCTCCTGGAACGCATCCGTGCCCAATAAATCGGTATGTACCTGTCCGGTAATACATACCAAAGGGATGCTGTCTGCAAAAGCTGTTGCAATACCGGTAATTACATTAGTGGCACCGGGACCGGAAGTAACTGCACAAACACCGGGTCTTCCGCTGATTCTGGCTTCACCACTGGCTGCATGGGCAGCATTCTGCTCGGTTCTAATCAGAATTGTCCGAATATCGGACTCTAAAATACTGTTATAAAAGGGGCAGATGGCAACACCGGGATATCCGTATACATTTTTAACGCCCTCTGCTTCCAAACATTTGATAATCGCGTCAGCACCATTCATAATCATATGGCCTCCATTTCATTTCTCTTATAGCATTATATATTATTTTGTCCTAAAAGTCTTTAGTTAATTTCTGGGCTACTTTGACCGCATCTGCCGCATCAGTGGCATAACCATCAGCACCAATTTCCTGTGCGTATTCGGGAGTAATTACCGCTCCTCCGATTAACACCTTCAGATTCATATCCTGAGCGTGTACCTGCTCCACCACTTCCTTCATACGGGTCATGGTGGTGGTCATCAGGGCCGATAATGCAATGATTTGTGCCTCATAATCCCGGGCAGCCTGTAAAATCTGCTCTAAGGGCACATCCTTACCCAGATCAATGACTCGAAATCCATAATTTTTCAGCATCAGTGCTACCAGATTCTTACCGATATCGTGAATATCGCCTTCCACAGTAGCGATGATGACCGTGGGCATATTCTCCTGCTGTTCTTCCTGCAATAAAAGGGGTTCCAGTACTTCAATGGCTAATTTCATAGCTTCTGCACTGGCTATTAGCTGTGGAAGAAAATACTTTCCTTTATCAAAAAGCTCACCTACCTGTTGAATTGCAGGCAATAGATATTCATTTAAAATATGTTGCGGTGCTTCACCTGCTTCCAGTGCCTCATGGGTTCTTTTTTCAATCATACTGCGATTGCCCTTTAAAACACTCTGATACAAAGGATGCGTTTGTGTGCAATCTGCTTCCGCCAGATTGGATTTAGGTAATTCTGTGGATGCTGCTGAAGCTTTGATTTCCTTTTGAAGGCCCAGTTCTTTTACTTTTGGTATCTTTTCTATGTATATAAAATCACTATCCTGCTTATTTAACAGTAAATCGCTGGCCAAAGCACAACCCATCAAAAGTTCCTGGGACGGATTTAAAATAGCCATAGTCAGCCCTGCTTGAATAGCCAATGCTACAAAGGCCGTATTGACATAGCTTCTCTCGGGCATCCCAAAGGATATATTGGACAAACCACAGGCAGTAGCAAAGCCCTGTGCTTTACAATACCGGATGGTTTCAAGGGTTTCCAATGCCGCAGCTTTATTGGCTCCCACAGTGGTAACCAGACCATCCACCACAATATCTTCCCGGGTTAACCCTAATTCCAGAGCACGTTCATAAATGGTGGAAATAATTTGTTTCTTTTCTTCCAGATTCTCAGGCAATCCCTTATCTGATAAAGGAAGCAGAATAAACATTGCTCCGTATTTCTTTACCAGAGGTAAAAGTTTATGAAATTTTTCGCTTTCCAAGGATACCGAATTAATCAGTGCACGTCCGGGATAATTTCGTAGTGCCGCTTCCAACACCTCCACACTACTGGAATCCAAGGAAAGAGGCAAATTGGTAACTCCTGTAAGCTCCTGTAGTACCTGTAGCATGGTGGCTTTTTCATCAATACCGCTCATGCCCACATTTACATCCAGTACTTTGGCACCGCAGGCTTCCTGTTCCTCTGCAAAGGCCAACGCCATGGACAAATCGCCATTACGTAAGGTCTCTTGAAATTTTTTCTTTCCTGTAGGATTGATACGCTCGCCAATCACTATAAAGGGATCGTTTAATCCAAAGGAAAGGATTTGCCGCTCGGAGGTTAAGTAACGCATACCTACCTGCTTTCGGGGTACTGTAAGCACTGCCTCTTTACCGAATCTATCCGCAATCTTACGTATATAGGAAGGAGCAGTGCCACAGCAGCCACCTAGTATGGTGGCACCGGCCTCTACCAAAAATGCCATTTCCGTTGCAAACAACTGCTCTTCCATATCATAAACGGTATTTCCCTCTTTGTCCAAAGCCGGCATACCTGCATTGGGCTTAGCAATAAGAGGAATATTGGTTACTTCTGCCATACTGCTTATAATGGAACGCATATTTTTCGGCCCGGTGGAACAATTTACACCAATAGCAGCAGCTCCTAAGCTTTCCAAAACAATAGCACAGGTAGCTGCATCACTGCCGTATAAGGTACGGCCATCCTTTTCGAAGGTCATTGTCACCATCACAGGCAAATCACATACTTCTTTAGCAGCAATCAGTGCTGCTCTTGCCTCTGCAAGGCTCATCATGGTCTCTACCACCAGTAAATCCACACCTGCGTTTACCAAGGCTACAATTTCTTCTTTATAAATATCAATCAAGGTCTCCAATTCCATGTCCCCCATGGGCTGCAATTGTCTGCCTGTCATGGTAATATTTCCGGCCACATATACTTTACGGTTCACTGCCGTTTGCGCAGCTTCTTTAGATAAGTCCACCAGCTGTTGCACTATTGAATCTAACTGATGCTCTAAACCATATTCAGCCAGTTTGATACGATTTGCGGTGAAGGTAGGCGCATATAAAATATCGGTCCCTGCCTTTACATACTCTGTTTGTAATTCAATCAAAACCTTCGGATGCTCCAAAATCCATTTCTCCGGACAACATCCCGCAGGCATACCTTTTTTCACCAGATTGGAGCCTGTAGCACCATCCAGATACAGAATTTTATTATTCAATAATGCATCAAATTCTTCTCGCTTCAAAAACTATTACCATCCTATTCGTAAGTGATATATTTTATCGTATTTGTTTATAATATCATACACACTCTTACCAGGTAAAGATACGTTTTTAACTATTTTGAGATAAAGGTTGATAAAATTGGCGTAATATGATAAATTTTTATGAGGAACTTTATTATTTGTTGGAGGAAACTGACGTGAAGAAGAAACTTAGCCCGATAATCTGTGGCGTATTATGTATAGCTCTTTTGAGTAGTTGCGGTAAAGATCCTAAGCTGGAAGCTTTTAAAAGCGATATAGATAATTTTTGTAATAATTTAGTACGGATCAATGAGGAAATCAATGGTATTGATCCCGAAAAGACCAATGCACCTACCGAATTGTTAGCGAAGTTGGATGAATTAAACGGACATTTTGAGAGCTTTGCCAATTATGATTTTCCGGAAGAATTTGATTATCTGGAGGACTTGGCAGATGAAGCATTAGAATATATGAATACTGCTGTTACCAGCTATCATGATGCATACAGCAATGGTTCATACAATGAATACACTGCTGAATATGCATATCAGAATTATGAAAGAGCCTATAAAAGAATTCGTATTATCCTGGATTTCATTCAAGGCGAGGAGCCCGAAGGGGACGATATTTCCATTCAGTACACTACCGAATAATTTTAAAATAAAAAGACCTGTGATGACAGGTCTTTTTTAGTGCTGTTTATTTGTATTATTTTAAGATTTTAATTGCACCAACAAGGGGCAGCTCCGCATCCTTATCGGTTGCAGCATAAATGATACCAATGATTACCATTACAAATACAAACAGATTAACGATTGCACAAATAATACCAATAAGGAAACCAATAATAGGAATACCGCCTAAAATCAATTTCACAAGCCAAGAGCCCACAGATAAAATCGCCAGAACCAATCCCTGATTCAAATGAACCTTGGCACCCTCCTTGTCACCGGCTAAAAATGCTACTAACCAGCCAATCCAAGTAATGTAAGCTACAATACCAGTTACTTTCTTATCCATTTTCATATCCTCCTTTAAATATATATCTTAAAAAATATCACCAGGATATTCTTTAATACAAAATGAAGTATTAAAATACCAATGGCTATATACCCGTAAATGTCCCGATACCGCATTCCCTTAATACAGGGTAAATTTAAGCGTTCCCAGGTGTGGGATAACATAAAGAATATATATACCCCTGCTGTATATGATACCAAGGGATGATACCATAGAGATAACACTACTCTTCCGTTGCACAATGCACGAAGAGCTCTGGTACCACCACATCCCGGACAGTATAGACCGAAAAGATTATAAAAAATACAACTTCCAAAGGATGACTGCTCTTTTGTACATATGTAAACGCATACAATAAATATCACCGGTGCCAAAATCCAGCCCCAAAGATATAACTTTTCCTCCAAAGAAATATTTGTGGCTCCGGAAAAGAAATGATGTTTATTATTCATAGGTTCTTAGTATACAGGCATGGTAGCGGCAAGTATAACAACCACCACACAAAAAATAATAATTAATACACTCAGAATCGTACCGATTATGGAGCAGATAAAGCCGGCTCTGCTTATACCAGAGGAACTGTTTTTGTGGTCAATCACATATAAAATGATGCCAATGATGCCAAAAACCGGTGCAAGCGGAAAGAAACAGCAAAGCATGAGTAAGGCTAAAATGCCCATTACCAAAGCTGCTACCCCCAAACCGGTGGTCTCGCTGCTACGGAAATTGTTAGGTGTACCGTAATTGGTATAATAAGGATTTCCTACCGGTACCTGTTGTTTGATATTAGAAGTATAATCCTGATAATTAGCGCTTACTACTACATCCGGTTTAGGCTCCGCATTGTATGCCTTGGGAATCTCCATGGCATTAGGTTCCTGTACGCCTATATCCTGAAAGTATCCGTCAAATGTATTTTTTTCATCCATAAAATAAAGTCCCCTTACAATTTTCTACAAAAAATATGTTATCATTTCTAAACAATTAAGGCAAGGGATATCTATGAATTTAATTTTTTTCATCAGGCTGATATGTGACCATTTCCGGCGGAAGATGTTTTTCAATTTTGGCTTCTAACTGTTCTACCTCAATGGGTTTTGATAAATAGTCATCAAAGCCGGCCTCTAAATAGGTTTCTCTTGCACCTAAAATAGCATTGGCTGTAAGGGCAATTACAATGACATCCTCATGCAACAATTGTTCATCATGAAGCTTTTCTAATGTCTCTATTCCGTCCATCTTGGGCATCATATGATCCATAAAAACAATATTATAGGTTGTATTCCGAATCTTTTCAATGGCTTCCTCGCCGGAATCTGCCAAATCGGGCACAATACCGTTACGTTGTAATAATTTTTTTACCACAAGCCGATTCATTGCATTATCATCTACAACGAGAATTTTTGCATCAGGTGCATATAAATGAGTTTTATTTTCTGATTGATTTACACCTTTTTCCAAACGTTCCAAATAGTTTCCAATAGGTTCGGTTTCAATAATGGACTGTTTTAAGACAAATGAAAATTCGGTTCCTTTTCCGTATATACTATCTACCTGAAGCTCGCTTTCCATCATTGACAAAAGTCTGGTAACAATTGCCATTCCCAAACCGGTCCCTTCTATATTTCGGTTACGTTTTTCCTCTAACCGGGCAAAGGATTCAAAAAGTTTGCCTAAATCCTCTTCCTTTATCCCTATTCCTGTATCCTTTACAGTCACTTTCAAATAAATATAATCAGCATCTCTTCCATTATCTTTAACAGAAAAGATAACCCTTCCCTCTTCTGTATATTTTATTGCATTCGTAAGTAAATTCATTATTACCTGGGTAATGCGTACATCATCACCTAAAAGGACGGATGGAAGTGTTTCATCTATATCTACGATGAATTCTAAAGACTTTGCTTTTGCTCTCGTTGAAATAGAATTCACAAGATTATGAATTAACAAAGCTAAATCATATTTAACCGGAATAATCTCCATTTTCCCATCCTCTATTTTAGAGAAATCAAGAATGCTGTTAATAACAGAAAGCAAATTTTTACCAGCTGCCTGTATGTTTTTAGCATATTCCTGTATTTTTTCTTCAGGTGATTCTCTAAGAATCATTTCATTCATACCCAACACAGCATTAATTGGTGTACGAATTTCATGAGACATTTGTGCCAAAAACTGACTTTTTGCCTTTCCTGCTGCAATCGCCGTATCTGCTGCTTCCTTCATTTGCTTATTTGTTTCATTTTGCCAATGTATCAAGCCGGTCAACAAACGATATACAAGGACAATACATAAAACAAAAGTAGCAATACAAAATAAGCCATAGGTGACAACCCTTCCGTATATTTGCCAGATACCTGAGGTTACATATACAGAAAAGTTGGATGCTTCGTTTCTGATTGCAAGCAATATCCGATAGCTGTTGTCGTAATCCTTAATAATTTTTGTGGTTATTCCATCAACTACCACTTCATTATAAGCTAAATCTGTTACATTTGTCTGCTCATCCTGCGACATCTGATAGTTTCCGTTTGGATGATTAATGATATGTCCGTTTGTATCCACAAGAAAAGCATATCCGTTATTTGAATAACTGTCACCTAAAATTTCCACAAGCTTATCCATGAAAAAGTCGATGCCAAAAACACCTAAAAAAGCTCCTGTTTCATCATCATATACGATTTCAGAGATTGTAACACAATATCCGCCCGTCTGTTCGTCATAATATGGTGCAGAAATACTCCATCCGGCTTCGGACGCTAGTGTATCAATGTACCACTGGCGGTCTTCAACATGCCAGCTGGCATCAGGTTCCCAACCATTGTTCATATATACCGTATGTTCTCGATTTGGATTTGTCATATAGGATACGGAAATATTGGGATACTGCCTGGTTATCCGATTCAGATAAGCTACTGTACCTTCGTAATCATCCAACATTTCCGGATTTGTAGAAATCACACTGCAAAACATATCCAAAATACTTTTTTGCGAATTAATCCATTCTGAAAGTTGAAATTCATATTCTTTTGCAACGCTCTGCATTTGGACATTCCCCCAACGATAGGTTGCAGTCATATTAGAGTAAGAACTGATAACCATAACAAGCAGCATGAGTACAACAATCAATGTGCGGAACCGTTTATTCATTCCCTTACTTTTTGATTTTTTTTGTGTATGCTTTTCATCCGTGCGTATAATACTGGAATATGAAATAATCTGCCCAATCATTTCAGAAAGCTTTTCACCCGACATATGAATTCTCGCAAAATCCTCATCCATATTATCAGAATTCACCACATGTTCTTTGCTGGAATATTCCATAATATGTCTTAGGGGTTCACGAAGCTCCCCGGTAATACCATTTAAAAATTCCTCCTTAGATTCCAACGCATTTTCAGCTCTTTTTTGACTACGTACCGCAAAAAAATAAAGTATTATAATACCTAAAAACAATGCAAGAGAAAGCGCAATAGTTGTAAAAAGCTGTATATACGAATTTCTATACATTTCCCAGTCGTTTTGGCTTACAATCAGATACCATCCGTTTCCCGATTTTGTAGCAAACAAACTGTCATACAGAAAATCAGATCTCAGTTTTGTTGTAACAACCTCATTTTGACTTTTAGCAAGGGAATAAATAAAGGAATAATCCGGTAATGCCGTTGTTTGTTTTTGTCCAATCAATTCTTTGTTCGAGCAACCAGCAATAATTCCTTCATCCGTAATTATTACCGCGTCTCTGGAACCTGTATTATACATTTCGGCAATATATGCCTGTATGTTTTCCATGGAGTAATCAACACCTAAAATACTCTTGCCATCTGCAAGCATGACCGAAACAGTATAACAAACATCACCTGTAACCGCATCCTGATAAGGTGCAGAAACATATGTTGTTCCGGCATTTTTTATTCCTCCCTTATACCAGATACGTTCCTGCACATTAAAATTATTCGGAATATCAAAATCCGGAATAATCATCCAATCTTCTCCGGCCATAAATACATTAATCACACCGTTTTTTTGATTAATAAGCGCTTCTTTTTTTGCATATAGGAACTCTTTCAGTTTTTCCTTGTTTTCAATGAATCTCCCCGCTTCCAGGGCCAACTCTAATGTCAAGGTTTCAGCATCACTGATTGTTCCTTGTAATTTACCGCTGATAGATTCAAGCTGATAGGTACCGGATTCCTTAGTCTGTTGAGAAGTCATACGAAACACGATCCATGTGTCCATAAAAATCACTGCTATCAATAAAGAAGCTACAAATAAAATTATTCCGGCATGTGTTGTTTTCTTCATTGTACTTTAAACCCCTTATATAGTCTTCGTTTATATTCTCCAAGTCATATTTTAACATAAAAAATATATGTAAAAAAGATAAATGGTGTAAAAAAGAAAAAAAAAACGACAGAGTCAGTACTCTGTCGTTTTCCTATTCTGAATATCATATTCTAATATATGGTTCCAGCTAAAAACTTAGAACTTGCGGAAATTTCTCTAGAACTTTCCTGCCTCAGCAGCTTCCTGGATAGCAACAGCAACAGCTACGGTCATACCAACCATAGGGTTGTTACCTGCACCAATCAGACCCATCATCTCAACGTGAGCGGGTACGGAGGAAGAACCTGCAAACTGTGCATCAGAGTGCATACGACCCATGGTATCGGTCATACCGTAGGAAGCAGGACCTGCAGCCATGTTGTCGGGATGTAAGGTACGTCCGGTACCACCGCCGGAAGCAACGGAGAAGTACTTCTTACCCTGCTCAAGACACTCTTTCTTGTAGGTACCTGCACCGGGATGCTGGAATCTGGTAGGGTTGGTGGAGTTCCCGGTGATGGAAACGTCAACACCTTCCTTGTGCATGATCGCAACGCCTTCACATACATCGTTGGCACCGTAGCAGTTAACCTTAGCACGTAAGCCCTCAGAATAAGACTTGCGGTATACTT
>JAFUKS010000060.1 GCA_017473445.1 Lachnospiraceae bacterium | reverse complement strand
TCAAACTGCATCGGTACTCGTTTACTTACACCGACAAAATTAAATGCCGGTTTTTCAATAATTCTGCATTCCATGCTGTTTCCTCCACTTACTTTTATTATGAAATTAAATTTGGGAAAATAAAGGAAGAGAACCTTCCGAATGGGTACATACTATCATGGATAAGGAAGTGCTGGCAAGCAGAATCAGAAAAACAGGATATATTTTATATTAGAATATTCCCATGGGATGATATAGGAGTGGAAAAATATGAAGGTATCAGAAATAAATAAAACAAACCTGACAGAAGAATTCGTTGATAAAATCCTCTACGAGGGATTGGAGGATTCCGGCGAAAATGCAGATTGTATTATGGTGCTGGGCAGTATCAAGGCGTCCAAGTATCGGGTGCCGGTGGCAGTGGAGGCATACAAGGCAGGACGTGCTCCCAAGATATTAATGTGCGGCGGTGCGGTAAGAGATTTTGCGGAAGGGTCCATGCCGGAGGCGGAGCACATGAAGCGGAAGGCACTGGAATTAGGGGTACCGGAAGAGGATATTTTGATGGAGTCCCATTCCCTTTATACGGTAGAAAATATGCTCTGTTCCTTGCTGGAATTAGAGAGGGCCTTTGGTTTGTCCCGGATGAAAAAGGTACTGCTGGTAACCACTAACTACCATATGCGCAGAAGCTATTTGATGGCCCGGAGCTATTTTCCGGACTGGATAGAGATATTACCCTGCCCTGCAGACGATACCTTCACCAGAAGAGATAATAGGAGAAGCAATGAAAACGGCAGAAAGCGCGCTATGGATGAGGCATTGAAGATAGCTTATTATATTAATGACGGAGATATCCCTGATTTTGAAGTATAACTATCGATGTGATGTATATGTTGGAAAAATTAGTATTATATGGAGGAACAGAAGATGATCAGATTTATGAAGGAAGAAGAAATACCTGCATGTGTGGAAGTAATAAAAGAAAGTTTTCTCACGGTGGCAGAGGAATTTGGCTTTACGCCGGAAAATGCCGGACGATTTACGGCTTTTGCAACTACCCCGGAGCGTCTTGCATGGCATTATCACGGAGAAAAACGTCCTATGTTTGTATACGAAGAAGAGGGGCAGATTGTGGGTTATTATTCCCTGCTTTTACAGGAGAACGGAGAATGTGAGCTAAGCAATCTCAGTGTGCTTCCCAAGCATCGTCACGGCAAGAAGGGACAGGCACTAATGGAGCATGCGTTTGGACAGGCGAAAGAATTGGGATGCAAGAAAATGAATATCGGAATTGTAGAAGAGAATGTGCGGCTACGGAAATGGTATGAAGGATTGGGTGCAGTACATGTGGGTACACAAAAGTATGATTTCTTTCCCTTTACCTGTGGATATCTGGTAAAGGAATTAGGTTAATTGTGCATAATAATGTCCCCCCGATTTGGTAGTGTTTTGCATTGTTTTTGCCACTTAAAAAGAGTATCATTAATGTATTAAAACTTTTACAAAAGTGGGGTTACTTATGAGGAAAAAAACGATACTTGCTGTTTTGTTATGTACGCTTTGTTTGATGGGCTGCGGAAAGTCCGATGAAGCAGAAAAACCTGTAATTATCCAGGGTGAGGAGCTGGAAACGCTTGTTTCGGAAGCTACTTCAGAGGAAGTGGAAGAAGAGCCGGAGTTTCAGGTGATTACCGAAAGAGAGGTAGTGGATGGAAAGATGCAGAGCTACCTGACCGGTGAGTGGAAGGATGCGGATGTGGTACAACGCAGAAGTATGGCGGTAATGATGCCCAATAATAAGGGTGCATTGCCCCAGAAGGGTATTTCTTATGCCAGTATAATTTATGAGGCACCGGTGGAGGGACGTATTACCCGTCTGATGGCTATTATTGAGGACTATGATGAACTGGAATATGTGGGTCCTGTGCGAAGCAGCCGGGATTATTATGTGTATGAATCCATGGCCTATGATTCTATTTATTGTAACTGGGGTCTGGCAGTACCTTATGTGGCAGATCTGATTAACTCAGACCGTGTGGATAATGTAAGCCAGGCAGTAAGCGGTATCAAATCCTCGGCCAGCTATGCCTTTGAGAAATTGGACCGCCCCGGCTATAAGACCGAATATTGTGGTTATATGTCCATAAAAGGCTATGAGAAGGCCCTTGGTAAGAAGGAATATGAAACGGAGTATCGGGATACCTTTGAACAAGCTTTTACCTTTGCAGATGAGGGATTCCGTGCCACCTATGAGGATTATCCGGATGCGACCAAGATATGGCCCGGTGGTGAGGAAAAGAACCGTGGCGGCTATGGCAATGCAAATCCCTGTTTTACCTATAATGAGGAAGAGGGCTTATATTACCGCAGTCAGTTTGGGGAACCCCATGTGGACGAAATCGATGATACCCCTCTTACTGTAAGCAATGTGGTATTTAAGATTTGTCATGGGGAGGTTCGTGACAGTCATGATTATCTGGCCTTTGGTGTGCATGGTAGCGGTGATGCCTATGTTTTTACCAATGGTAAGGTTATCAAAGGTACCTGGGAGCGTCCTTCCGATTATGAAGCAAATATTTTTTATGATGAGGAAGGCAATGAGATTATTTTCAATCAGGGAAAGACTTGGATTTGCAATATCTGGTTGGAATATGAAGAATATATGAAATGGGAGTAAGTCTCCCAATGCATAGGACAGAGATTTTGAAAGGCCCGCTTTTCGGTAAAAGCGGGCCTTTTTTGTAGGTACCATCAAAGTATGAAAAATTTGCGATGGATATTTCTATTTTTTCAAATAAAAACTCTTGACATTTGATTGCAGACCATGTAAAATAACCAATGTTGTGACGGAAATCT
>JAFUKS010000059.1 GCA_017473445.1 Lachnospiraceae bacterium | reverse complement strand
GTAAATGGCCCGGAGTACCGGTTCCGCATCTGCTATATCGAAAATATCGCACTCTCTCATCTCCTAGTTCCCCACACACTTCCTGCATGGCTCTATCCCAGTTCTCATCATGGCATAGAATGGTAGTAGTTAATATAATTAATGCCCTTGGATATTTCTCCCGTAGTCGAAGAATCAGTTGTCCATATTTGTATTTCCAATAGGCCGCCTGTTGCCCTGTGGGGTTATCCTTCATATAATCCTGTGGATTACTGTCGTTCTGTCCCACTGCCAGCACCACCACATGAGGAATATACTTCTTAAAATCCCATTCTGTGGTTTCTCCAAAATTAGGCAAATAATGTAGCTTATCCCAAACAGATTCCATCCCCGGATATATAGGTGGGCACACCCATCCCGCACCATTTAAAAGAGGAATCCCGCCTTGGGAAATATTATGTAGCTCCGCCCCTAATTTCCTGGCCGCTATCCAGGAATAGGAATACCAACTGTTAGAGTATTCTCCATTATGCTCCGGGTCCGGACAGCCCACATAGGACACGGCCTCCGACACCTCACCGGCAGAAACAGAATCCCCGTATACCTCCATGCGTCTCTCCGGCTTCGCTGCCGGCTTTCTCAGAACACTCTCATCAGATAATAAAAGCTCCTTCAAGGTAATCACATGACAGCTATCCTGTCTTTTAAAGAACAAAATTTCATGCTCTGCTTCTTCTGTTTCATCCACCAAAGAAATCCGGGTAATACCTTTTGGCTCCAGCTTCCAACACTTTTGTTCCCCATCAACAATGGCTCCCACATAATTATCCCAATATCCCCTGTGATTCTCCAAACACAGAATTGCCTGTTTTCCGGCAAACCGGAACCCCAGGGAGCTGGATGGAAAAATCATCTGTGGCATATCAGGCGTACTCCAATCAATTCTGCCGCTATAACTTAAGTTCTCATTCCATAAATGAACTTGTTTCATTCTAATGTCCCTTCTGTTTTTCCAAAAGTACCTCTATTTGTGATAACTCCGGCATGGAGCAAAGAGCCCCCTTTCTGATAACTACCAGGGAGGCCGCTGCATTAGCAAAAAGCAGCATTTCTCTCAAATCCTTCTCCTGCAACGCATCTAAGCCATGGTCCAACAGATAGTTTAAGACACAGCCGCAAAAGGTATCTCCTGCACCGGTGGCATCCACCACCTGTTCCCGGAAAACACCTGCCACCTCCACACGTAAATCCTTATAATATGCACTACTTCCGTCCTTTCCCAATGTAAGACAAATCAAAGAAATGGGATAACGTTCCCTTAACCATGCAATTCCTTCCTCATAGTCATCACATCCGGATAAAAACTGTATTTCATTATCCGAAATTTTTAAGACATCACAATAAGACACCGCTTCCAGCATCTGCTCTCTAGCCTCCTGCATATTTTTCCAAAGAGGCGGACACAGATTGGGATCAAGGGAAATCAATAAGCCTTCCTCTCGGGCCAATTTCAGTGCTTTCACAGTAGCCTCCCTGACCTGCTCATGGGTCATGGACAAGGTCCCAAAATGAAAAATCCTCCCTCGTCCAATGGCTTCCCGTGAAATATCTTCGCTTGAAAGCATCATATCCGCCCCGGGATTTCTGTAAAAGGAAAAATCCCGGTCCCCATCCGGCAAGGTATGTACGAAAGCCAGCGTGGTAGGAACTTCTCCATCCTCCATTAAATAGTCTGTACAAATACCAATCCTTTCAAGGGTTTCCCTGAGCATACGGCCAAAGGAATCCCTACCCACCTTTCCTATGAAAGCAGTTTTTTTGCCCAATTTTTGCAACATAGAAAGCACATTACAGGGAGCTCCTCCGGGATTGGCTTCAAAAAAGGGATTCCCCTGATTACTACTACCATTCATGGTAAAATCTATCAACAATTCGCCTAATCCGATTACATCCAAATCCTTTTTCATAAAACCGCTTGTTCTCCTTCAAACACCTTATTTAAAACAGTACATGCACATCCAAGCAAATGTGCGTCTTCGCCAAAATAAGATTTCTTTACTACAATTTGACGATAGTTTCCGGAAAGCTTCTGCGTATTTACCAGTTCTTCCAAATATTTTAAATAGTGCTCGGGAATATGTACCCCCTCGTGACCTATAATAATAGCCCCCGGATGCACCAAATTCACCATTCCTACCAATCCACAGGATAGTTGCTCCATCATCTGCCGGAAGACTCCATCCATAGCAGAAAGGTTTTCTGCTTCTGAACGTTTACAAAGTACCGGAAAACTGTCCTTACGGCCGGTTTGCTCCTGATACTTTTTTTCTATCCTGCGGACACCTGCATACAATTCCAAGCATCCTTTATTTCCGCAGCTGCATTGCTCTCCCTGCCAATAAATACTCACATGTCCCAATTCACTGGTCAGTCCATGGGAATTTCTTAACAGCATGTCATTGGATACCACTCCGGAACCGATACCGTTGGTAATTCCCACAAAAGCAAAGTCCTTGTAATCTTTTCCGATTCCAAAGTACTTCTCTGCCAATGCTGCGCAATTGTACTGGCTATCCAAATATACCGGGAGCTCATAACGGTCCTGCAAGGGCTTCGTCACGGCAAAATCTCTGATTCCATAAAAATTAGGGGGATTCAATATCATTCCTTTTTGAATATCCACAGGTCCCACTGCCCCCACACCAATTCCAAGAATCCGTTCCTCCAAGGGCATTACTTGGTCTATTACAGAAAACATGGCTTGTAGCAGAGCTTGCTCATCCAGTTCCCCATACTCTATCACTGCACGTTTTAAAATATGTAACTGTATATCACAGAGCACTGCAATACATTGACCCCTATGAACAAACAAACCGATAAGCTTGGGGGCTTTCTCGGAAATACACAGACAAATAGGATTCCGGCCCTGTCCCTTTATGAGTTCTGTATTGGATTCTCGGACAATCTCTTCCTCCATAAATTCCGTGACAATATTGGTAACTGACATTTTGGACAAACCGGTCTCCTTCGCCAGTTCTATTCTGGTCGTACACTCTCCGGTAGCAATTAGTTTCAAAACGATACCGCGATTCTCTCTCTTTAAATTGTCATTATTAATTCCTCGTACAGCCATAGGACCTCCTATCATATCTTTGGTAAAACGCTTTTACTTTTCTTTTTTTATTATACTTCCTCCTAATGCAGAAGTCAATGCACTTATACAGAAGCCTATGCTTATTCTAAACACAAGAAAAGCTGCTGCAAAAGCGGAGCATCCACTCTTACAACAGCTTTATTATTTTTTTGCTTATCAAAACCAAATCACTTTACTGAATCTGCTCAGCAAGCACCTCTGCAGCCTTTGCAATGGCATCAGGAATACCTGCAGGATTCTTACCACCTGCCTGGGCCATATTGGGACGACCACCGCCGCCACCACCTACCAGTGCCGCAATGCCCTTAATCAGATTACCTGCGTGAGCACCTGCAGCTAGTGCCTGATCAGTGGCCATAGCTACCATATTGACCTTGCCATCCTGGTTGGAAAGGATGACTACCACGCCTTCGCCCAGCTTACCCTTCAGCTGATCGCCCAGGTCACGAAGTCCGTTCATATCCACACCGTCTACGCTGGTAGCCAGTAGCTTCACGCCCTTCACATCCTGCACCTGGCTCATCACATCACCCAGAGCTTCCTTCGCAGCCTTGCTCTTTAAGGACTCATTTTCAGAAGACAATGCTTTCATTTCTGCCTGCATATGCTGAATCTTGTCCACCAAAGTAGCCGGAGTGGCCTTAGCAGCGCTTACAGCCTTCTGGAAGTTCTCCTCCAGCTCCTTATAGTAAGCCATTACATTCGCACCGGTCAGTGCCTCTATTCTTCTGACACCGGCAGCCACACCGCTTTCAGATAAAATCTTAAAGAATCCGATATCACCGGTATTTTTCACATGAGTACCACCACAAAGTTCTACGGAGAAATCACCCACGGATACCACTCTGACAGTAGCACCGTATTTCTCACCAAAGAGTGCCATCGCACCTTTCTGCTTAGCTGCCTCAATACCCATTTCTTCGGTAACTACAGCCAAACCTTCTGCTATCTTATCATTGACCATCTGTTCTACCTGTGCGATTTCGTCAGCAGTCAATGCCTGGGAATGGCTAAAGTCAAAACGGGTTCTGCTACTATCCTGATAGGAGCCCTGCTGTTCCACATGGTCACCCAGTACCAGCTGCAATGCTTTCTGCAGCAAGTGCGTAGCGGAATGATTCTTGCAGGTATTGCTTCTATTTAGGGTATCTACCTTTAAAGTAGCCACAACACCGGTCTTGATGCTGCCGGACACTACTTTACCCACATGACCGATTCTGTCACCGGGCAGCTTCACCGTATCCTGTACCTCAAAGGTACCTGCATCGGTGGTAAGCACACCCATATCCCCTTTCTGACCACCCATGGTAGCATAGAAAGGAGTCTTCTCTACAATAATCGTACCCTCTTCACCCGCCTCCAGAGTATCCTTCATCTCTGTGTCAGATGCCAGTGCTATAATCTTGCTGTCACATACCAGCTGTTCATAACCCACAAAGGTACTTACCATATCTGCATCCAGACCATCAAATACAGCCGCACTGTTATTTAGCTTAGCAGAGAAATTCTGATTATCTCTTGCCTTCTGCTTCTGCTCTTCCATAGCCTTTGCAAAGCCCTCTTCATCTACCTTTAAGCCCTCTTCCTCAGCCAGCTCTACAGTCAACTCAATAGGGAAACCAAAGGTATCATAAAGATAGAACGCAGATTTACCATCAATGGTATCCTGCTTTTCTTCTCTCTTTTGGTCCAGAATCTTACGGAACTCCTTCATGCCGTTTTCCAGAGTACTTTCAAAACGGCCAATTTCCTTTTTCAATTCGGAAATAATATAATCCCTGTTCTTTACAAGCAGAGGATAGCTCTCCTTGTAAATATCATCAATGTACATACCTGCAATTTTTAACAAATCCTCAGTAGGTACATTTAAAGTACGTCCATGTCTTACCGCACGGCGAATCAAACGACGCAATACATAGCCTGCACCCACATTGGAGGGCAATAATTTTGCCTCGTCACCAATGAGCATCACGCTGGTACGGATGTGATCAGCCAAAATTCTCATGGATTTGGTCAGTTTCTCATCCTGATCGTATTTTACGCCGGATACCTTCTCAATATAGGCAATAATGGGAGCAAATAAATCTATCTGGTACACATCCCTGCTTCCGTTTAAGAAAGCCAGAATACGCTCTAAGCCCCAACCGGTATCTACGTTTTTCTTCTTTAAGGGAGTCAGGGTACCGTCATGATGCTTTTCATACTGCATAAATACATCATTCCCCAGCTCCGTATATTTACCACAGCTACAGCCGGGGCCGCAATTAGGGCCACAATCCGGTCTGTCAGCAATATAGAACATCTCACTGTCGGGACCGCAGGGACCATATTCCAATCCCCACCAATTGTCCTCAGCAGGTAAGTAATAAATATTTTCTTTCTTGAAGCCGGAAGCAATACGATACTGTGCGCCTTCTTCATCTCTGGGTGCATTCTCATCACCCTCAAATACAGTGGCTGCCAGATGGTCTGCATCAAAACCGAACACTTCGGTGAGCAGCTCGTAGCTCCATTTGCAACGCTCCTCCTTGAAGTAATCGCCAAGGCTCCAGCTACCCATCATCTCAAAGAAGGTCACGTGGCTCTTGTCACCTACGGAATCAATATCGTTGGTACGTACACAGCCCTGTACATTGCACAGTCTGGTACCCAGAGGGTGCTTCTGTCCCAGCAAATAGGGCATCAAAGGCTGCATACCTGCCACGTTAAAGAGCACGCCGGTGGAACCGTCGGATACCAAGGAAACAGCTCCCACATCCACATGTCCGCGGGCAATATAAAATTCTTTCCAAGTCTTTCTTAACTCATCTGAAGTAAATTGTCTCATTTACAATTCTCTCCCTCATTAAAATGTAAATTTGTCAGCAAAATATGCATCCAAATCGGCGATAGCCACTCTCTCCTGGTCCATGGAATCACGGAAACGTACAGTTACACAGCCATCGGTCTCGGACTCAAAATCATAGGTTACGCAGAAGGGTGTACCGATTTCGTCCTGACGACGATATCTCTTACCGATATT
>JAFUKS010000058.1 GCA_017473445.1 Lachnospiraceae bacterium | reverse complement strand
GTTCCGTGATTCGAGAGCTTTTTGAATTTGGTAAGCAGCGGGCAGCACAGATTGGTGCAGAGAATGTATTTGATTTTTCCATCGGCAATCCCTCCGTACCCTCTCCTGCCATTGTAAACGAGACTGCCATTAAACTGATTCAGGAAATGGACCCTGTCATTCTCCACGGCTATACCAGTGCCCAAGGTGATGCGGGGGTACGCCAGATGCTGGCAGACTCCGTAAACCGACGCTTCGGCACTGCTTTTAACGGTGACAATTTCTACATGACCATTGGTGCCGCTGCGGCTCTGTGCTGCTGTCTCAACGGTCTGTGCAATCCTACCGACGAAGTGATTGTATTCGCTCCTTTCTTCCCTGAATACAAGGTATTCATCGAAGGTGCAGGGGCTACCATGAAGATGATTCCTGCGGATATCGAAGGCTTCCAGATTGATTTTGATGCCTTTGAAGCAGCTATTAATGAACACACCAAGGCTGTCATCGTCAACTCCCCCAACAACCCCTCCGGTGCAGTTTATTCTGAAGCCACCATCCAGAAGCTGGCTGCCATCCTGGAAAAATACAGTGCAAAATATGGCCAGCCCATCTACCTGATTGCAGATGAGCCCTACCGTGAAATCGTATTCAACGGTACCGATGTGCCTTATTTGCCTAAATATTACAAGGATACCCTGGTATGTTATTCCTGGTCCAAGTCCCTGTCCCTGCCCGGACAGCGTATGGGTTACGTAATCGTTCCCGACGAGGTCACTGACAGCAAGTTGGTCTATGCAGCAGTAGCCGGTGCAGGACGTTCCCTGGGCTATGTGAATGCACCCGGTCTGTTCCAGAGAGTCTGCGCTATGTGTGCGGATGTCAGTGCAGATGTGGCAATCTATGAGACCAACAAGAATCTGCTGGTAAATGGCTTACGTGACATGGGCTTCCATGTGGTAGAGCCCGGCGGAACCTTCTATATGTTCCCCCGTACTTTAATCCCGGATGATGTGGCATTCTGCGAGAAGGCAAAGGACTTCAACCTGCTCATTGTACCCGGCACCGGTTTCGGCTGTCCCGGACACACCCGTATTTCCTACTGTGTGCCTACTGAACGTGCTGAGAAATCTCTGGCAGCCTTTGAAAAGCTGGCAAAGTATTATTTGTAAAACATACGGTGTTTCTCCGTCCAAAAATAAGGAAGATGAGGACAAGAATACTTGTCCTCATCTTTTTTATTTCCTAATCTAATGTGCTGTGTCCCCTGGTACCGTCACCCGGGTATGCACCTCAGCCAACGCAGGACTCAAATCCCGCTCCGCTGTCATATACAATAGAGGCCTACCATCTGCTCCAAAATGCACCCGATGAATACCGGTACAACGCTGTCCTCTGCCGGGCACCTGTTGGGCATGATAGGTAATCAATACATCTCCATTCTCATCTACCGTAAAAGCATTGTGACCGGGTCCGTAGATGCCTTTGAAGTGGGCAGATGCCAACAATGCGGTAGGAGATTTCATCCATTCTGCAGGATTCAACAAATCCCCATCCGCGGCAATCTTCAAGCAGCCTACCGCATAGGAATCCCCTCCTGCAGCACCGCCGGAATACATGATATAGACCGCATTATTGGCCAGCAAAGGATAGGGTCCTTCATTGTTGATGGTACCTGCGTTATTTTCCCAGCCATATAAGGGTCTGGACAACAACACCTTGTCACTAATCAATCTCTCCGGACAAGCTTCATCTATCTCGCCGATATAAAGCATGGAACCGGTATCTCCCGGGGCCATACAATTAATACGACTGGACCACACCAGATAAGAACGGTCCCGCACCTTCAGATAGGTCATATCCAGGGTAATACCCTCCGGATTCAAATCCTGTCCCTCTTTATCCAATACCTTTACCGGATCAGTCCAATCTTCTGCCCTGGTAGGATCTCCTCCTTCTTTCAACCTCATCATATGGCACTTAGGAGCCCACTGCTCTGCACCTACTGCAAAGAGAATGTACAGCTGTCCCGCTATAATATGCAGCTCCGGTGCCCAAAAGGTTTGAATCAGATGACGCTCCGGATCCTTATCCAGAATTAAATATTCTGCTACCTCTTCCGCAAATAACTCCGCTACCGTATCCGCACGACGAATATACAATCCCACATCATCCGTATTATCATTGGTGGCAATAAAATAGTAAGCCC
>JAFUKS010000057.1 GCA_017473445.1 Lachnospiraceae bacterium | reverse complement strand
GAAAAGGGAATAAATTCCACCCAATTCTATTTGCCGCTGAGGAATTTTTCGATACCGTCCAATGCTGCATCCTCATCCTCGCCATCCGCACTTACACAGAGAGACTCACCATTGTCCAGACCTAAGCTCATCATACCCATGATACTCTTGGCATTTACCTTTTTCGCATCTGCCTGGATATAAATCTTGCTTTCATACTTGCTGGCTTCCTGTACCAACAACGCCACAGGGCTTGCTTCCAAACCACTCGCCAGATTGATTACCATACTTCTTTCTTTCATATTTGCCTCCTCTTTTAGAACCTAGTTCTATCTGCTATTTCGCTTAATTTGCGTAATCTGTGATTCACTCCCGACTTCCCAACCGGGGGATCCAGATATTGGCCCAATTCTTTCAAGGGTGCATCCGGGTACTCCAGCCGCACCTCTGCCATCTCCCTCAGAGCATCCGGCAGATTCTGAAACCCATAATGGTCTCTCAGATAAAGAATATCCTCTATCTGCCTGGTAGCTGCATTTACGGTCTTGGAAATATTGGCCGTCTCACAGTTCACCCTTCGGTTAATGGAATTTCGCATTTCTTTCAAAATGCGCAGATTCTCCAGCTCCATCAAAGCCACATGTGCCTCGCACACATTCAAAAGGTCCACGATACCGGAACCTTCTTTTAAATATACCACAAAATATTTTTTACGCAAAACAATCTTTGCTTCAATATCAAAACTCTGTATCATCTCCTGTAGCTGCAAAGCCTTATCCTCTTCCGTACAAACAAACTCCAGATGATACTGCTTGCTGGGGTCACTGATGGAACCCACACTTAGAAATGCTCCTCGTAAAAAAGCTCTTCTGCAACAGGCATTTTTCAATAAAACAGGGTCCACCGGCTGATTCAAATCGCCGATTTTCCCCATAATCATCTCCATTTCGGCATGCCCTATTGGCATATCAGTATTAATATTATATGTTTTTTTCAATAATGTAAAGCCTTTTCTCACAACGGCCTCATTTTCCGACAGAAAACCAATGGTAAAATCTCCCGCCGCATCCCGGCCGTACTGTCCGCAAAAATGCATAATTGCCGCCAGCTCCGCCATCTGGCAATGTCTGGCACCACTTAGCTGCTTCCCCAGCTCTTCCTTTACCTGACTTGAAAAAGACATGCTTACCTCGCTTATTTTCCTCTTGCATCCACATCCCGGTGGAACAATTTCAATCCGTAATTACCCTTATCCTTTAAATTATCATACAGTCCCCGGGCCAAAGTAACACTACGATGCTTGCCGCCGGTACAACCTACCGCAATGACCAAGCGGTTTTTGCCCTCAGATACATATCTGGGAAGCAAAAACTCCATCATATCTGTCAGCTTGTCCATAAACTGCTCTGCCTCCGGAAAACTCATTACATATTCCCGTACCTCTTTATCATTACCGGTCTTGTGCTTCAATTCCTCTATATAATAGGGATTTGGCAAAAATCGTACATCAAATACCAAATCCGCATCAGAAGGAATCCCATGCTTAAAACCAAAGGACATAATGGTAACCATCAGACTATTATATTCTTCATTGGCCACAAATATACGGTCCAACTCTTCCTTTAATTCTCTGGTCAGCAGATTAGAGGTATCTATCACGTAATCTGCTTTCTTGCGGATACTCTCCAGAATCTTGCGCTCCCGGCGCACACCATCCTCCACCCGGCCGTCCAGGGCCAGCGGGTGGCTACGTCTGGTCTCCTTGTAACGCTTAATCAGGGTATCCTCCTGGGCATCCACAAAAAGAATCTCTATTTTGGTGCCGTCCGCCTCCAGCTTGTCCAGTATCCTTACAATATCCTCAATGGGTTGGTCTACACGGACATCCAGACCCAGTACTACTTTACCGATTTCGCTGCCCGGTTCGGAAATCAACTCCACGAACTTCTCCAGCAGCGGCACCGGCAAATTATCTACGCAATAAAAACCTGCGTCCTCCAGCATTTTCAGAGCAGTGCTCTTGCCGCCACCGCTCATACCCGTAACAATCACAAATCTCATAGCCTATCCAGCCTTTCTCTTATGAAAAACCTAAGAAGATAACCTCCGGCTCCAGCTTTACCTGAAAGCAGTCCCATACCCTGCTCTGTACCGCCTGAATCACCGCACGTACATCTGCAGCAGTGGCACCTCCCATATTGACCACAAATCCGCAGTGCTTATCAGATACTCTGGCTCCGCCCATTTGAAAGCCTCTAAGGTCCGCCTTCATAATCAATTCTCCGGCAAAATAACCCTCCGGCCGCTTAAAAGTACTGCCCGCACTGGGATATTCCAGAGGCTGCTTCTCTCTGCGACGGGTGGCCAAATCATCCATCAAGTTCTTAATCTGTTCCTTATCACCGGGTTGCAGCTCCAGCTCCACTTCCGTAACAATCAATGGCTGTTCTTTCACGATGCTATGACGGTACCCGAATTTCATAGCTTCATTGGTGAGCTCCCTTATCTCTCCTTGGGGCGTCACCACCTGCACCCGGGTCACCACCTGACGCAGCTCTCCCCCGTAGGCTCCCGCATTCATGGTAATACCACCACCGATGGTGCCGGGTATCCCGGAAGCAAATTCCACCCCCGTAAGACCATGCTCCCAGGCTGCCTTTGCCACTTGGCTCATAAGGGCTCCTGCTCCTGTTATCAACCGGTTGCCCTCCACTGTGATAGTGCTCATACGAGAACCTACCTTTAGGATGGCTCCACGGTATCCTTCATCACTGACCAATAAATTACTGCCATTACCCAGCAAAAAGCAGGGAATCCCTGCCTCTTGCAAAATCTCACGCACTGCCAGCAGCTGCTCCACGTTTTCCGGCTCAAGTAAATAGTCAGCCGGCCCGCCTATCCGAAAGGTGGTATGCTTACTCATGGGCTCCTGCTCCAGAATACAGCTCTTTGGTATGCAATTTTCCAGCTTTTCTATTAATCCCTTCATGCGCTTCCTTACTAGCGGCCCAGAATTAGTCCTGCCGCTCCTACAATTCCTGCATCATTGCCCAACTGCGCCAAAGCAAAGGTGACATTCGCACAGGGCGTAAACACATACTTGGCAAAGGAGGGCTTCACATACTGAAGCAAAATTTCTCCGGCCTTGGATACACCGCCGCCAATGACAAATACCTCGGGATTCACCACATTGGCAATGGCCGCCAGGCCCTTACCCAGATACTCACCAAAACGCTCAGCAATCTCAATCGCCACTTCATCCCCTGCCTTTACTGCATCAAATACGGTCTTGGCAGATACTTCGCCATCTCTCAGGACGCTGGCTTTGTCATCCTCCGCCAGTCGTCTTTTTGCCAGACGTACAATACCGGTAGCAGAGGCATACTGCTCCAGGCAACCCTTCTTTTTACATCCGCATGCTTCCGGCTCATGGTCCTCAATATGAATATGACCGATTTCACCACCGGCACCATTGGCTCCCGTAAGAATCTGACCATTTACAATAATACCACCGCCTACGCCGGTACCCAGAGTCACTGCCACCAGATTGCGGTAGCCCTTGCCGCCGCCCTGCCACATTTCTCCAAAAGCAGCCACATTGGCATCATTATTGGCCTTTACCGGCACACCCAGGATATCCTCCATGATTTCACGGACATTTAAGGGCTTCCAGCCCAAATTTACTGCACCGTTACACATATAGCCATCATCATCCACTGCACCGGGAGCACCTATGCCCACACCGGCCACTTTATTCTTGGCAATGCACTTTTCTTTCATTTTCTCTAAAATACTCTCGGCAACATCCGGAAGAATCTTCTCGCCGCCATTTTCCTTCACAGTGGGAATCTCCCATTTATCCAGTATATTCCCATCTTGATCAAATAATCCCAATTTGACGGTTGTGCCGCCGATATCCACGCCAAATGCATATTTCGTCATATTAATCCTCCTCATCATCTTCGCTACGTCTTCTGGCCAGGGAATTCTGTACACGAGTGTACAGCTCCTGGGCTGCATTGTAGCCCATCTTTTTCTGACGATGATTAACCGCTGCAGACTCACAAATAATTGCCAAATTACGTCCGGGACGGATGGGAATATTGTGGCAAACCACCTTATTACCCAGATACTCTGTATAATTCTCCTCCAGACCCAGTCTGTCGTATTCCTTATCCTTATCCCAGTCCTCCAGACGGATGACCAAATCAATGGCCTGGGTATCCTTTACGGAGGAAGCACCAAACAGTGCCTTGATATCCACGATGCCGATACCACGAAGCTCAATCAGATGCTTGGTTACATCCGGTGCGGAACCAATCAGGGTATCGTCACTTACCTTACGAAGCTCTACCACGTCATCTGTCACCAGACGGTGGCCACGCTTAACCAGCTCCAGGGCAGCCTCGGACTTACCGATGCCGCTTTCACCGGTAATCAGCACACCTTCACCATATACATCCACCAATACACCATGTACGGAAATACAGGGTGCCAGCTTTACATTCAGCCATCTGATGATTTCTGCCATAAATGCGGAAGTAGTTTTCTTAGTAGATAGGATGGGTCTGCCATGAGCAATTGCAATCTCTTTCATAATAGGGTCCGGCTCCATGTCACGACAATATACAATGGCAGGTACTTCATAACTTAACAGTTTCTCATAGACCTCTCTTTTACGTTCCTCAGAGAGACCCTCCATATAAGTATATTCCACAAATCCGATAATTTGCAGACGAGTGGAATCAAAATGCTCAAAAAATCCGGCCAGCTGCAACGCAGGACGGTTAATATCCGGCTGGGTAACCTTAATCTTCTTTACATCAATCTCCGGTGTCAGATTTTCCAGTTTCATTTTCTCGATGATTTTTACTAAACTTACGCTTGCCATACATCCTCCGTCCCGGCCACATGGCCTGTGATTATATTATCTTCATTTAGTGTAGCACAATCTTGAAATTCTGTGAAGTGCGGGAAAATGTTTTAGATTCCCGGATGCCTTTTCAGACTTCCTTCTTAGAAGCACTTTCTTTATTTTGTAAAAACAACAAAATCTCCTCTGCTACCCGCTGGTTCATCTCCGGAATCTCCAGTAGCTGCTCCAAAGTAGCATTACGGATATCCTCCAGGGAAGCAAAATGTCGCATTAGAGCCTTGCGTCTGGCAGGACCTACACCGGGAATATCATCCAGCACGGACTTCACCTGCCCCTTACTACGCAGGGAACGATGGTACTCAATGGCGAAACGATGTGCCTCGTCCTGTATCCGAGTGATGAGTTTAAAGCCCTCACTGCGGGTATCAATGGGCAGCTCCACATTTTCAAAATATAAGCCTCTGGTCCGATGATTGTCATCTTTTACCATACCGCATACAGGGATATTCAGATTCAGCTCCTTCAGTACCTCCAGGGCGATATTCACCTGCCCCCGGCCACCATCCATCATGAGCAAATCCGGGAACCGGGTAAAGCTGTCCAAATCTGTGTCCAAATCTTGGTCCTGCAATTCCCGGGTACGCTCCATTCCATGTACAAAGCGTCTGGTCAGCACCTCCCGCATACAGGCATAATCATCGGGACCGGTAACGGTCTTAATACGGAATTTACGGTAATCACTGGGCTTGGGCTTGCCCTTTTCAAATACTACCATGGAACCCACATTTTCATAACCGCTGATATTGGAAATATCAAAGGCCTCCATTCGCTGGATATGATGCAGTCCCAGCAGGTCTGCAATCTCCTTTACCGCACCGATGGTACGGCCTTCTTCACGCTTTAGCTTCTCCCTATCCTGGCTGAGCACCAGCTTGGCATTTTGGGCCGCCAGCTCCACCAGT
>JAFUKS010000056.1 GCA_017473445.1 Lachnospiraceae bacterium | reverse complement strand
GTATAAGATTCCTGCCAGAGTCATGATGGCCAGTACAGATACAAGACAGGGTGCACAAACCACATTGGATGCGTTGGAACTGGGAGCCTTGGATTTTATACATAAGCCGGATAATGCACTGGATTGCCGGGTGGATACCTTTAAGGAGGAATTGTTACGTATCTTAGAGGTTGTGGCGGATAGCAAGCTTCCCAGCTTTGATGACAAGGAAAAGGCACAGGCTACCAAAAGGTAACCAACCGACTGGTTGACATTATTCAGAAAGCACCCTTAAAGGTGCCCGGTAACAAAATTGTTGCCATTGCAAGTTCCACCGGAGGACCCAAGTCCCTGCAACAGGTGATTCCCAGACTACCCGCTAATCTGGACGCACCGGTGCTGATTGTACAGCATATGCCCAAGGGATTTACTGCTACTTTGGCAGAGAGACTAAACAGTCTCAGTCAGATGAAGGTAGTGGAAGCTCAGGACGGAGATGTGTTGGAAAAGGGTTGCGTATATGTGGCAATGGGAGGACGGCATATGAATGTGCATACTTCTTCCGCAGGCAGATATACCATACGTTATTCCGATGAACCTACCAGAGAGGGTGTGCGTCCTTGCGCAAACTATATGTATGAATCCTTAGCCAATAGCCAGTTTGACAACATTGTCTGTGTAGTAATGACAGGCATGGGAGCGGATGGTACCGTGGGCATCAAGAACCTGGAAGAAAAGAAAAAGGTGCATGTAATTGCACAGGATCAGGAATCATGCGTGGTGTTTGGTATGCCTAAGAGCGTGATTGGTGCAGGCCTTTCTGATCAGGTGGTTTCCCTGGACCAGATTGCACAGGAAATAATTTTACAGGTTGGTGTAGAAAGCCAATAGTTTTATAGCCATGCAGCATGGCGGAATGGAGGATAAAATGGACGTTAGCCAGTATCTTGAGATTTTCCTTGATGAAACAAAGGAGCATTTACAAAATCTGAATACACAGATTTTGAATCTGGAATCTGACCCTGAAAATGAAAATACTATTAATGAAATTTTCAGAGCCGCACATTCCTTGAAGGGTATGGCCGGTACCATGGGTTACGAAAGAATGAAGACACTGACTCATGATATGGAGAACGTTTTCTCTGAGGTGAGAAACGGAAAGCTGAAGGTTCAGCCTGAGATGATCGATGTTTTATTCCAGTGTCTGGATGCATTGGAGGAATATACTCAGAATATTCAGAACTCTGCCGATGAGGGTACCAATGATAATCAGCCTATCATTGACAGATTGAATGAGATTTTAAATGGCGGAATGAAGGCTGCTCCCGCAGCACCTGCAGCAGCACCTGCCAAAGAGGCTTCCGTAGCACCTGCAGGCGAAGAAAAGTGGAATGATATTTCCTTGGAAGAGTCTCAGGTACGTGTTATCCATGAAGCCATGAAGATGGGTAAAAAGGTGTACGGTATCAATGTAGTGGTACAGGATTCCTGTATTCTGAAGGCTGCAAGAGCATTTCTCGTATTTAAGGCGATAGAAGAGAAGGGTGAAATTATCGTATCTTCTCCCAGCGCCCAGGATGTGGAAGATGAACGCTTTGACAAGGACTTTACGCTGGTAGTTGTTACAGATAATTCCTTGGCAGATGTTATTAAGGCCGCAGAAAATGTATCTGAAATTGCAAAAGTAACCGGTGACAATCTTGTTCTGGAGAAAAACAAGAATTATGCTGCTATTGAGGCAAATCTGAAGGCCTATGAAGCGGTTACCGAAAAGCAATCCAAGGCTGTAGCTGTAGCTGATGATAAGGGAACCAAGGCGGCTGCCAAGACACCTGAAAAGAAGCAGACTCCCGGAAAGCCTGTAGTAAACAGAACTGTCCGTGTAGATATTGAAAAACTGGATGTATTAATGAATCTGGTGAGTGAGTTGATTATTGCCAAGAACTCCTTGGTATCTGCTTCCTCTTTGGAAGGTACCACCAGTGGCGGTGTAAATGAACATATTGAGTACCTGGAGAGTGTAACCACCAACCTGCATGAATCTGTTATGAAGGTTCGAATGGTTCCTATTGAAAGCGTTGTAAATAAGTTCCCCAGAATGATCCGTGATTTGTCCAAGACCCTGAATAAGAAGATGGAATTGTACATGACCGGTGAAGAGACTGAGTTGGATCGTACTGTGGTAGATGAAATCGGCGACCCTCTGATGCATTTATTACGTAATTCAGCAGATCATGGTTTGGAGTCCGCAGAAGTACGTGCACAGCGTGGTAAGCCTGAGGTGGGTTCTATTTTCCTGGATGCATACCAGGATGGTAATAACGTAGTTATCGAAGTAAGAGATGACGGTAATGGTATTGATACAGAAGCTGTTAAGAATAAGGCAATCGAGCGAGGAGTGATTACTCCTGAGCAGGCAGAAAACATGACAGATAAAGAAATCGTTGATTTGCTGTTCCTGCCCAGCTTCTCCACTGCAAAGAAGGTTACTGACGTATCCGGTCGAGGCGTAGGTCTGGATGTAGTGAAGTCCAAGATTGAATCCTTAAGTGGTGAAGTAGAAGTAAAGACCAAGCTTGGTGAAGGTAGTACATGGATTATCAGACTACCTTTGACACTTGCAATTATCCAGTCCCTGATGGTAGTTGTTGGTGGTGAGAAATATGCGATTTCTCTGGGATCTATTCAGACCATCGAAGATATTGCACCCAGTGAGATTAAGCTGGTTCAGAATGAAGAAGTAATTAACCTGCGTGGTACCGTGCTTCCTTTGATCAGATTATCAGAGGTTTTGGATGTAGAAAGTGCAAAGTCTCCTGAGGACAACCTGGTGGTAGTTATTGTGAAGAAGGGTGATAAGATGGCGGGCCTGGTGATCGATGAATTAATCGGCCAGCAGGAAATCGTTATCAAGTCTCTGGGCAAGTATATTAAGCAGACCAAGTTTATCAGTGGTGCAACTATTCTGGGTGATGGTGAAGTGGCTCTGATTCTGGATGCCAACGCTTTGATGTAAGAAGGGAGAACGATACATATGGAACAGTTGAGATCAATTAATGAATTAATAGATGGAAAAAAAGCTGACCTGGGTAATGCAATTCAATATATCGTGATCCGCCTGGGAGAGGAGCAGTTTGGCATTGATATCAGATTTATTGATAATATCGTGAGAATGCAGAGAATGACCCGTGTACCTAAGGTGCCGGAGTATCTGAAGGGCGTAATTAATCTGCGTGGTGAAGTAATTCCTGTTATGAGTATTCGCCTAAAAATGGGGCTGGAAGTGGATGAAATTACCAAGGCTACCCGTATTATCATCCTCAAGCAGGAAGAGGGCAATATGGGTATTATCGTTGACGAAGTAAAAGAGGTTGTTACTCTTTCTATGGATGATGTGGAGAAAATGACCGGTAGTGGCAAAAAAGGCAAAGGAAACTTTATCAGTGGAGTAGGTAAACATGGTAGTGAATTAATTTCACTTTTAGATTTAAGTACTATTACACTGGAAGATAACGAATAAGAATTGGAGAGACATATGAGCGGACTTAGCTTAGAACAGGTTTCAGAAAATTATTATGATGTGCTAAAAGAAATTGGTAATATCGGTGCCGGTAATGCAATGACAGCTCTTTCCCAGATGCTTCAGTGCAAGGTAGATATGAAAGTACCCCAGGTTAAGTTGCTGAAGTTTGCGGAAGTAGGTGCCCTGATGGGTGGCGAAGAGCAGATTATGTTAGGTGTATTGCTGGGTGTGGAAGGTGATGTCACCGGTAGTATGATGTTCCTGGTAGAACAGGAAAGTGCGAAGCATTTAGTAAACAAGATTATGATGGGAATGGCTTCTCCCGGTGTGGAATTTACAGAGATGGAAATGTCGGCAATGAAAGAAATAGGCAATATCATTACCGGTGCTTATCTGAATTCTTTGTCCATGCTGACCAATTTGAAGATTTTTCCTACGCCGCCCAGTTTAACCATTGATATGGCAGGTGCTATTCTAAGTGTACCTGCAATACAATTTGGAATCATCGGTGATGAAATTTTACTGATTCAATCCCAGTTCTATGATGAGGTGGAGATTGACGGATACTTTATACTAATTCCTGATTTGGAATCGTATTCCAAAATACTTACATCTTTGGGTATTAGTTTATAAAGAAAGGGACAAAGGACACGTCAATGGGCGAAATAATAAAAGTGGGAATGGCTGATTTAAAAACCTGCCTTAGTCCTGACGGCGTAACCACTTTGGGTTTGGGTTCCTGTGTAGGTATTGCACTTCGGGACCCTGTGACCAAGGTGGGCGGTTTGGCGCATATTATGTTGCCGGATAGTACTGCGATTCGTAACAGTCACCAGAATATAGCGAAATTTGCCGATACAGGTATTGATGAATTGGTACGACAGATGGAGACTCTGGGGGCAAAGCGAAGTCGTATAGTGGCTAAGATTGCAGGCGGTGCGACTATGTTTACGTTCCAGAATAGTTCCTCCTCCACTATGGTGGTAGGGGAGCGAAATGTAGAAGCTACCAAGAAAAAGCTGGGAGATTTAAATATCCCGATTCTATCAGAGGATACGGGAAAAAATTATGGACGGACCGTCACCTTTTTCCCGGAGAGCGGAGACTTTCATATTAGGGCTGTAGGAAAGCAGGAGACGATTATTTAGTATGCAAAGAAATAATTTACCGTTATTTTTCATGTTAATAGCAGGAGCAATTACTTGTGTTCTTACATTGGTAAACGGCTATACCTTGAACGAAATGCTGATACGCCTTTTGGTCGTATTAATTGTGTTTTATTTCTTGGGTAGCCTATTAAGAGGTTGCCTGGATATGTTTGAAAAACAAAACAGGGAAGCCCAAGAGGCACTTACCAAGGCCCAGGAAGAGGCATTAAAAGCCATTGAGGAAGCACAGAAAAAGGAAGAGGTGCGGGAAAAGGAGTCCGACGAAGATACTACAGCAGGTCGGGAATAGAGGTCATACAAAAGACGGAGTAAAGGAGGTGCATGAATTCCATGGATGAGACCGGAAGAAAGAAATTACTGGAAGAGTATTCTAAGAATAAGACAGCAGAATTACGTGAAAAGATAATTCTGGAATATGCACCGCTAGTGAAAGTTGTGGCCGGCAGGCTCAGTATGTATTTAGGATACAATGTGGAATATGAGGATTTGGTCAGCTATGGTATTTTCGGCTTGATAGATGCCATAGATAAGTTTGATTATTTGAAAGAGGTTAAATTCGAAACCTACGCCAGCTTGCGTATCAGAGGGGCGATTTTGGACCAGATTCGTAAGATGGACTGGATTCCCAGAACGATCAGACAAAAACAAAAGAAAATTGATGCTGTGATACGTGAAATTGAACAAACCACAGGACATTCTGCCACGGATGAACAGATTGCTCATGGTTTGGGGATTTCAGAGGATGAATATCTGGACTGGCAGTCCCAAATGAAAGTCACCGGTGTTGTTTCCCTGAATGAATTTATGGAACAGGGCAGTGACGTATCTCAGGATTACAGTAGACAAGCATCCTCCAGATTTGATAGTCCGGAGGAAAGCTATGAAAAGCAGGAATTGACCCGGGTGCTGGGAGAGGCACTGCAGCTGCTTACAGAAAAGGAACAGAAGGTGATTACCTTATATTATTACGAGGAACTGACCTTAAAAGAAATTAGCAATATATTAGAAGTATCGGAATCAAGAATATCCCAGTTACACACCCGAGCTTTGCAAAAAATGAAGACAAAGATGGGGAATTATATGGGTATTTTATCAGTATAGCCGACCTGTGAGAGGGACGGGCGGCATCCCGGAAATGAGGAGAGTATGAGAAACGGTTATTTTAAATTAGTTAACATGCCTGGCGGCTATGGGTTAAAGGTATATGCTCCCGCTGATGGCGGTGCAGCGGTACGGTTGGATGAAGTATTGGCTTATTTGGAGCTGATACATATTCAAAATGATCCCATTGAAGTAAAAAAAGCAATGATGCAGTTGGACCAGCAGGATACAATATTTCTGGGGCTTACGGATTGTCCTCCCATAGAAGAACAGTACCTGTTGAAAATCAGTGATGATGCCATGGAAGCTGTGGTACGTTTTTATCCTCCGTCAGAAACAGGAAAGAGAATGTCCTTGCAGGAATTTGTGAGAGATTTGACTTCCAGAAATGTAATTTCCGGTGTTTTGATGGAGAATTTGCAGACCCATTTTCAGGGCGATGGTGTTTATACCGAAGAGCTTATGGTGGCTCAGGGTACTCAGCCCCGACATGGTACGGATGCCCGGATTGAGTACTATTTCAATACAGATTTGCATATTCAGCCCACCATGCGTGAAGACGGTAGTGTGGACTTCTTTAATCTAAATATGATTAATCATTGCCAGAAAGGTGATTTGCTGGCAGAAATCATTCCTGAAGATCCCGGCGAATATGGGCTTACCATTAATGGTAATCGCGTAAAACCCAGAGATGTAAAAAGACAGGTTTTAAAATTCGCAAATAATATTGAATTATCAGAAGACCGTTTGTCTATTCGTTCCAAGGTAAATGGTCATGTTATGCTGGTTGATGATAAGGTCTTTGTATCAGATGTATACGAAGTAGAAAATGTAGATATCTCAACCGGAAATATCGATTTTGAAGGCAGTGTGCAGGTAAATGGCAATGTGTCCTCCAATTTTGTGATTAAAGCCGGCGGTAATGTAATCATTAATGGTGTTGTAGAAGGTGCTCATGTGAAAGCCGGTGGTAATATAATTATTGCCCGTGGTATGAACGGCATGTCCAAGGGCACATTGGAAGCAGACGGGGATATTGTTGCTAAGTTTATTGAGAATTCCACGGTGACAGCCGGTGGCTACGTGCATACGGAAGCAATTCTGCACAGTCATGTGACTGCAGGTACAGAGATTGAAGTTGATGGCAAGAAGGGATTTATAACCGGCGGACATGTGCAGGCATATAACAGGATTCAGGTAAAGACGCTGGGTGCGACCCTTGGAACATCTACGATTGTAGAGGTGGGGATTAATCCACAGGTAAAGCAGGAGTATATTGACCTGCAAAAGGATATTGCTGAGGTGGCAAAGGTAATTAAGAGCACACAGCCGATTATTACTAATTTCGTAGAAAAGAAATCAAAAGGCACCAGATTCACGGAAGAACAAGTGAAGTATATTAAGAACATGGCGGTTCTCTTGGAATCTAAAAAGAAAGAATTGGCTGAAAAAAATAAGCGTATGCTTACGCTGCAAAGTATGATTGACTTGCAACGGAAAGCAGAGGTGGTGGTAAAAGGTGTTGTATACGGTGGAACTACCATAATCATAGGAGATGTATCCACTGTATTGCAGAGTAGTTACCAGTATTGCAAATTTGAACGTATCGGTGGAGACGTAAAGAGCGTTCCCTTATAATGGGAGTTTGAAAGGAAGGGATTTGTAGTGGCGTGGGGAGCGATTGAACTGACGACCATATCCAGGGCGCAGGATTTTACCACTATCAAGCATAATGAAGATAATAAGGGAATGGTGGAGCAGACTACCTTGGGTCAGCAGATGCAGAAGGATGTGCAGCAGAAAACCCGGGAGGTTCGTAGCAGTGACAACACGGACTGGCATTCCCAAAAATTTGACGCTAAGGAAAAGGGAAAAAACGAATACAGCGGGGATGGCGGTAAAAGAAGAAATCAAAGCAATCAGGACAAGGTAGAGATTAAAGGACGTAAGAGCTTTGATATGAAAGTTTGACAGAGTGGAAAGGCAGTATATAAATGGGAGCATTAGAAATAGTATTACTTTTGGCAGGCCTGGTAGCAGTTGTACTGGGCTTTGTTCTTCCGGTAAATCAGGAAGCGGGTCTGGAAGATGTAAAGCGCTTGGCCAAACAGAAATTAAGGAACTTGTTTCCAATGAAATGAAAGAAATCAAGGCTCATGTGGATGATGTGGTAGAGGAGACCGTTACCTATGCCATGGAAAAAACAGAACGTTCCCTGGAACGGTTGTCCAATGAGAAGATTATGGCAGTAAATGAATATTCGGATACGGTGTTACAAGAGATTAATCGCAACCATAATGAGGTAATGTTCCTGTATGATATGCTGAATGATAAGCACAAAAATTTGAAGGATACCGTGCAGGAAGTAAATAAAACCGTAAAAGAAGTGGTTGAGACCAAAAAGGAAGCAGAGGAAGTGGTAAATACCTTCCAGATGCTGGCACCGGAAATCGTGGATACACCCATAGCAGTAGAACCACAAGAGGATGTCCCTTTGGAAAAAATGGAAGCTGTAAGAGAGAAAGCGTCCAAAGAGGCTACAGTAGAGCCTATGTTAAATTCTAATGAACGGATATTGGAATTGTATGACCGGGGACTGGACAAGGTAGACATTGCTAAGGAACTGGGCCTTGGCGTGGGCGAAGTAAAGTTGGTAATTGATTTATTTAAAAATATTTAAGGATAACAGTTATGAGATTGAAGGACTATTTAAGAGGTCTGGGTATTGGCATGATTGTAGTGGTGCTGATTCTGTCCATCGGTGGCAGGGACCGGACCATGACAGATGAGGAAATCATAGCAAGAGCTCGACAGTTGGGCATGGTGGACGGCAACCAGACCTTGATCAATATACAGGATAAGGAAAGTACTGCTACTGAGGAAGAAAATACGAAACTGGATTTTACGGAAGAAAATCACGAGGGTAGTATTGCAGTGGAATCGGTTGCTGGAACTGTTGATGAACCGGAGAAGGGAGAAAGCCCGGAGTCTACAGAAACGGATGAACAGGAAGTAAACATAGAAAATTCCAAGGCAGAGGAAACTGTGGAGGAAACAGCGCAGGAATCGACGGAGGAAGGGGCATCAGATAGCAGCAAGGCACCGGCAGACAACGGTACTGTTATTATTACGGTACAACGAGGTGACAGTTCTGTAAGTGTCAGCAGAGATCTGGCAGCGGCAGGTGCAGTGGAAAGCGCCAAGGATTTTGATAAATATTTATGTGAGAATGGCTATGATAAAAGAATTTCCGTGGGAACCTTTGAAATTCCCGTGGGAGCGTCTTATGAAGAAATGGCTAAAATTATAACAAAGAGCAAATAGTTTATAAAACCCCTTGCAACAGGGGTTTTATTATGTTATAATCGGCATGTTGTGACGAAAAAACACGCATTCTGATTTGATAGTGGTGTCTCTTCTTAATACAGAGGGGATTGCTGTCAGAGCCAGTCAGTGGATTTGACGCATCCATTGACCGTGTATAGCATTCGCTTGCACGTACAGGATGACGGAAGATTTTAACCAAATGGAGGTAAGAAAATGAGCGTTATTTCTATGAAACAGTTACTTGAAGCAGGTGTTCATGTCGGACATCAGACCAGAAGATGGAACCCTAAGATGGCTCCCTATATTTTCACCGAGAGAAACGGTATCCACATTATCGACTTACAGAAGTCTGTAGGTAAGGTTGATGAGGCTTACAAGGCAATCTCTGAAATCGCAGCACAGGGTGGTACCATTCTGTTTGTAGGTACCAAGAAGCAGGCACAGGACGCAGTTAAGACTGAGGCTGAGCGTTGCGGTATGTACTATGTAAATGAGAGATGGTTAGGTGGTATGCTGACCAACTTCAAGACCATCCAGTCCCGTATCGACAGATTACACGCTATTGAGACCATGTCTCAGGACGGTACCTTTGATGTACTGCCTAAGAAGGAAGTTATTGAGCTGAAGAAGGAATGGGATAAGCTGGAGAAGAATCTGGGCGGTATCAAGAACATGACCAGAATTCCCGATGCTATTTTTGTAGTAGATCCTAAGAAGGAGAAGATTTGTGTTCAGGAAGCACACTCTCTGGGTATTACCTTAATCGGTATCGGCGATACCAACTGTGATCCTGAAGAACTGGATTACATCATCCCCGGTAACGATGATGCTATCAGAGCAGTTAAGCTGATTGTTGCTAAGATGGCAGACGCAGTTATCGAAGCTAATCAGGGTGAAGCTGTATACAGTGCAGAAGATGTTGCTGTAGAAGCTGAGGATATTGAAGAAGTAGCAGTAGAAGAATAATTTACGGATATAATATGGCTTGTCTTAGCGGCAAGCCATAACTGGATTATTATAAACTATTATTGTAATGAAAATGGAGGATATGAACATGGCAGAAATTACAGCATCTATGGTAAAAGAACTGCGTGAGATGACCGGCGCAGGTATGATGGATTGTAAGAAGGCTCTGAACGAGACCAATGGTAATATGGATGAAGCATTAGATTACTTGAGAAATAACGTCCAGGCTAAGGCTGAGAAGAATGCTAGCAGAATCGCTGCTGATGGTCTTTGCAGTATCGCAGTTAAGGGTGATACTGTTGCAGCTGTAGTAGAGGTTAACTCTGAGACTGACTTCGTTGCAAAGAACGAGCAGTTCCAGCAGTTCGTAGAGGCTGTTGCTGAGCAGGCAGTTGCTTCTGACGCAGCAGATATGGATGCATTCATGGCAGAAGCTTGGAATGCAGATACTACCAAGACCGTTAAGGAAGCTCTGGTAGAGAAGGTTGCAGTTATCGGTGAAAATCTGAACATCAGAAGATTTGAGAAGGTTGTAGCTGAGAATGGTTGTGTTGTTTCCTATGTACATGGTGGCGGTAGAATCGGCGTTATCGTTGAGGCAGCTACTGATGTTGTAAACGATGCAGTAAAGGAAGCTCTGGCAAACATTGCAATGCAGATTGCTGCTTTGAATCCTAAGTATGTTTCCACTGCAGATGTTCCTGAGGATTACAAGGAGCATGAGAAGGAAATTATCGCTGAGCAGATTAAGAACGATCCTAAGATGGCTGGTAAGCCTGATAAGGTTATTGAGGGTGCAGTTGTTGGTCGTCTGAACAAAGAGTTGAAGGAAGTATGTCTGTTAGAGCAGGTATATGTAAAGGCTGAGGATGGCAAGCAGGCAGTATCCGCTTATGTTGCACAGGTTGCAAAGGAGAACGGTGCTAACTTAAGCATCAAGAAGTTCGTTCGTTTCGAAACCGGCGAAGGTCTGGAGAAAAAGAACGAAGACTTCGCAGCAGAAGTTGCAGCACAGTTAGGTTAATTTTAAGTCAAGCATAGAAGTTATATTGTGTCCCGGGAAAGTGTTAGCATTTTCCCGGGCATTTTTATGCCTTTATATATGCGTCTTGAAAAAAACACCTTGCACATACTACCTCCGAAAACAATTTTAGGTGGTATACCATGGTACAATTATCTGAAAAAGAATAGTTCTCTGTTCTTTTTGGTATCTCATGAAAAATGTAATAAAATGAAGAATATAGGACAAAAAGTTGGTAGCAGAAAATGATATAAAAAGGTAGAATGAAACAAGGTTTTTGGTAATAATATGGATTATAAATGCTTGTAAAAGGAGCGATACAGATGAAAAAACAAAAGAGAAGGCTAAAAAAGGTAAACAACATGAAGATTAAGGAGCGGTTAAATTTTAGTTCCATCATAACCGTGTCAATTTCCAGCATATCGGCGTTATTAGCGATTATTACTGTGGTATTTATGGTGGGACGATACAATGATACGCTTACCTACAGTGCATTTCCCCAGGGAGATATAGGTAAAGCTATGACAGCTTTGGCGGATATGCGTAGCGCCACTCGTACCATAATCGGTTATGATAATCAGGAAGTCATTGATGAGATGTTGATTGTTCATGACCAGAAGAAGCAGGAATTGGAAGGCCATATGAGTACCATTAGGGAACTTATGATTTCTGGTGATGCCCAGGCTTTATATAATAATGTGGTAGTATTGCTGGAAGATTATTATGCATTGGATGCAGAGATGCTTAGGGATGGTAGTTCTACCAATGTTGCCATGTCTATTTATACGCAGCAAAGAGATGTACAGGAGATGGCACCGGCCTATGACACTGTGTATGCAGCCTTTGAGGCGTTGATGGACTATAATATAGCAGAGGGTGATGCGACACAGCATTCTTTGCAGGCGACTACGAATGTTTTGGTTGTACTTATCATTGCTGTGGTAGTGATTGCAGTATGTGTATCTATGGCAATCGGTAACAGAATCGCTAAGAGTATTGCAGATCCTTTGGCAGAGTTACAGAACAGATTAAAGACTTTTACCCAGGGAGATATTTATTCTGAGTTTCCTGTTGCCACGAGCCAGGATGAAGTGGCTGATATGGTCCATGAAGTGAAGCTAATGGCAGAGAAGCTGCAGTTGATTATTGGTGATATGAGTCGACTTCTGACAGAGATGGCAGAAGGACACTTCAATGTGGATAGCGGGTATGCAGATGAGTATGTGGGAGCTTTTGAGACTTTGCTGACCTCCGTACAAAATATGAATCAACGTATGGATGAGACTCTGAAGGATGTAAATGAGGCTGCTAACATGGTTACTGCCGGTTCTGCAAACCTGGCAGAGGCTGCGCAGGCACTGGCGGAAGGCGCAACTGACCAGGCTGCAGTCGTAGAGGAAATGCAGGCCACTATGGAAAATATTACGGAGGGTGTACAGCGTACCTCTGAGCAGGTGGAGGCTTCTTATGAACGTGCACGCAAATACGCACAGGAGGCTGAAAAGAGCCGTGACGAGATGAGTCTGATGATGGAAGCTATGAATCGTATCAGCGATACTTCCATGAAGATAGGAAATATTATTTCTGAAATTGAAGACATTGCCAGTCAGACCAACCTGTTGTCACTAAATGCGGCAATCGAGGCGGCAAGAGCTGGTGATGCAGGTAGAGGCTTTGCGGTAGTAGCGGATCAAATCCGTAATCTGGCTGAACAGAGTGCCAAGTCAGCAGTGGATACCCGCGAACTGATTGAAGGGGCATTAAAAGAGGTGGAAGAAGGCAACAAGGTGGTAAAGAGTACCGCGGCATCCTTGCAGGAGGTTGTAAATGGTATGGGAGAGATAGCAGAGGCATCTCATGAACTGAGTAAGCTTTCTGCAGATCAGGCAATGGCTATGGAACAGGCAGAGGCCGGAATTGACCGCATTTCCGAAGTGGTACAGGCCAACTCAGCAACGGCAGAAGAAACCTCAGCAACCAGCGAAGAATTATCTGCTCAGGCAGAAACCATGAACGAATTGGTTGCCCGTTTTGTTTTAAGATAGAGAATAGTATATAGAGACCCAATAGGAAAGTATGCAGATTTTTTATACTTCCTATTGGGTTTTTTATGTATGTTCAGTTATTTGATTATTCAGCAAGAAAAAGGGAATTATAAACAGGAAAAGCAAAAAGTGCCTTGACGATATGGATGTATATTGGTATAGTAGTACTTGTGAAGTGGTTTTCAAAACTATGTTATCGGTCTTTGGAAACGAAAAACTCAGAATGGATGGAAATATTATGAAAATTGTATGTGATTCCTCAGGAGATTTATTTGATTTTGAAGGAGCAAAATATCAGACGGTGCCTTTGAAAATCATTACCAAGGATATGGAATATGTGGATGATGCTGGTTTGGATGTGGAAGGGATGGTAAACACCCTGCTCAGCTATAAGGGCAAATCCGGTACTGCTTGTCCCGGCGTGGGTGAGTGGCTGGAAGCTTTTGAGGATGAGGAATTGGTATATTGTGTAACTATTAGCAGCAATCTTTCCGGCAGTTACAATGCAGCCTGTTCCGCAGCCCAGGATTATATGAATGAGCATCCGGGGCGTGAGGTGTACATTGTGGATTCCCTTTCGGCAGGTCCCGGACTGAGACTTCTGGTCGAGAAATTGGCAGAATTGGGACAGCAGGGTTTGTCCGGTAAAGAGATTTTTGAACAGATTACAGAGTATCGTAAAAAGACGCAGGTTACTTTTTGTTTGGAATCTTTACGTAATCTGGCCAATAATGGCCGTGTCAGCCAGGCAGCGGCAATGCTTTCTGGTATTATCGGTATCCGGGTGGTAGGCAAGGCCACCGGCGGCAGGCTGGATGTGGTGGACAAGGTGCGAGGTGAAAAGAAGGCCTTGATGAATCTGTTCCATTTGATTAAGGAAGAGGGCTACAAGGGTGGTAAGCTGATTATCGGACATTGTTTTAATGAAGAAGCTGCCAAACGATTATTGGAGCTGGTTCGCCAGGAGTTTGCCAAGGCAGAGGTACTTATTTCTAAGACAGCAGGTCTTTGCAGCTTTTATGCAGAAAAGGGCGGCCTGATTATTGGTTTTGAATGCTAATATAGGAATATGAAGTGGCTATGAGATGGAGTGATGTGCGTCATTCCATCTCTTTTTTGCCAATATTTTGGACAAAAACCGTCGTTCGTCCAAAAAAACCGTCGTTCGTCCAAAAGAAATAGACTTTTGGGGCATGGATGATTATTATGTAAGAGTAAACGTTTACATAAAATGTATTTAAAAAAGAAAACTGTGATCAATTGGCGATAAGGCCATGGTACATAAAATGAGCACATATGGAAAGACTTGGAAAAAGTTTAAGTTTGGCTATATGTGAAAAAATTAAATATCAAGGTTTATATGAGAATAAAAATAGGTGTTTTTTTATTTGTTGTAATATTATCAGTTTGGATGATAGGGACGACAGTATTTGCTGCAGGGTCATATTCATCTACATATGATATGAAAGCTGGTGTGTTCTCAAGAGACATAACAGCAAATAAGTATATTGCTACTACAGTTAATCCAACACAGGGAACATCTGATTGTATGATGGGAGTTATTTTGGCAACAAAATATTGGTATGGATGGGATGGCCCAATTGATTATATTTCATCAACAACTGGAGGGACTGTGACGCATAATTGCTCAGGTACCTACAAAATTTGGTTGAGAAATTTTTCGGGAAATCAGTGGACAGGTAATGTTTACTTTGAGTGGGATTAGGAGGAAGACAAAATGATTGCATTGGATTTGCATATGAGTAGCTTTCTTGTTCTATACTTTTGTCTTACGTTAATAGAGGTTCTGCTATGGCGCAAAAGGAAGAAAAAGAACATAAGTTTTGGCGGGTTAATGATAATTTCATTATATGTATTAATCCTATTTAAATTAACCATATGCCCGATTGTAATTATAAAAGGTCAGAATCGGCAGATGTTTATGGATGCTATGGGAAATCAGTTGCAACATTTGCAATTAATTCCCTTTAGAACAATTATGAGCACAATCTTTAAAACATCAGGATTATTTCAGATAGTAGGAAATATCTTTTTATTATTTCCGATACCCATTCTATGTTCCTTGATTGGAAAAGTGAAGGATATGAGAAAATGGTGTATAATAGGTGGTGGAGTGAGTCTGTGCATAGAAATAGTACAACTTATGATTAATAAGATATTCATGTATCCATCCCATGTGGCGGATATTGATGATTTGATTTTAAATTTGTCCGGTGTCTTTTTGGGGGCATTATTAAGTGCATTTTTCTATGACAAGGCTGTATTTGCCAAGGTGAAATCTTATATGGTTGTAACGAAATAGATGTGCCGGTTACAGCCTGCAAGGTTAAAATATAAAAATTTTATTATAGATGGAGTGACTTTATGTCATTCCATTTTTTTTGTGTTATACTTAGGAAAATCGAAACATGTAGCAAATTGTAGATGAAAATAGGTAGAGGATTGCCGGGAGGTATTTCCATGAGTGATTTTGTAGTATTTGAGAATGTAAAAAAGGTGTATCAGACAGGCGAAGTAGAGATTCAGGCACTGCAGGATGTGAATTTCAAGGTGGAGCAGGGCGAGTTCTGTGTCATTGTGGGTGCATCCGGTGCCGGTAAGACCACCATATTGAATATATTGGGGGGCATGGATACCCTTACGGAAGGGCGGATTATGCTGGATGGTCAGGAGATATCCTCCTTTAACAAGAAACAGCTGACTGCCTATCGCAGACATGATGTGGGATTTGTATTCCAGTTTTATAATCTGGTCCCCAATCTGACGGCCAAGGAAAATGTGGAGCTGGCAGCCCAGATATGTAAGGAACCATTGGATGCAGAGTCAGTATTGAAGGAGGTAGGACTGGAGCATCGTATGGCTAATTTCCCTGCTCAGCTTTCCGGTGGAGAACAGCAGAGAGTAGCCATTGCCAGAGCATTGGCTAAGAATCCCAAACTGCTTTTGTGTGATGAGCCCACCGGTGCATTGGATTTTCATACCGGCCGGGCAGTATTGAAGTTGCTGCAGGATACCTGTAGACAGAAGGGAAAGACGGTAATTGTTATCACCCATAATCAGGCACTGACAGCTATGGCAGATAGGGTAATTACAGTAAAGAACGGAACCATTGCGGATATGTATGTAAATGAGCATCCGGTGGATGTGGAAACCATCGATTGGTAAGAAAGGATGAGATAGGATGAAGATTTCGGCTTTTTGGAAATCATCATTGAAAGAAATAAGACAAAGTTTCGGAAGATTTGTGGCTATCTTTGCTATCGTGGCACTGGGAGTAGGTTTTTTTGCCGGATTAAAAGTAACCCAGGGAGCCATGTTGGCCACCGGTGAAAAATATTTGGAAGAACAGCAGTTTTATGATTTTCGGATGCTGTCTACCATGGGGTATGATGAAGCGGCAGTGGAATTGATTGCAGACCAGGAGCAGGTGCGGACTGCCCGGGGAGCAATCAGTTTTGATATCATGTATCGTAGTAAATATGGGAATGATGATGTGCTGAAGGCCCATAGCATTACGGAGGATGTGAATCAACTGGTGCTTTCCGCAGGACGCATGCCGGAGCAACCGGGAGAATGCGTGGTAGACGATTTGTTGTTTACTGCGGAGGATATTGGACAAAAGCTGGTATTATCCTCCAGTAACACTTCTGAGGATTTGGAGCATTTTGCTTTTGAGGAATATACTATCGTTGGAACCTGTCAGTCCTCCTATTATATGCAGTTTGAAAGAGGAAATTCGTCCCTTGGAAATGGCAGAGTGACCGGCTTTGTGTATTTGCTGCCGGAGGGATTTGCTACCGATTATTATACAGAAATTTTTGTAAAGCTGGAGCAGGATTTCCCTCTGTACAGTGAAAAATATGACGCATATATTGAGGGACTTAGGGAGGAGTTTGAAGCACTTGCACAGCAGGGAGCAGAAAACCGTTATCAGGAGATTTTGGCAGAGGCCAATGAAGAATTGGCAGATGCGAAGCAGGAGCTGGTCGAGGGTGAGGCGGAAGGCTTGCAGGAGCTGGCAGATGCAAAGGCCAAGCTGGAGGATGCCAGAATAGAGCTGGAGGATGCAGCTTTAGAATTAGAAGATGGGTTCCGGGAAATTGCAGATGCGAAACAGGAAATAGCGGATAGTGAAATAGAATTGGCGGATGGAGAACAAACTATTTCCGAAAAAGAGGCGGAATTGGCAGATGGTCTGGCACAGTATGAAGATGGCATGAAGCAGTGGCAGGAGGGAAAAGCGGAGCTTGAAAAAGCCAGTGCCCAGCTGGATGAACAAGCGGAACTATTGGCAGAGCAGAAGGCACGGTTGGATGAAAAGGAGCAGCAGCTATTACAATTGGAAGCCTTGCTAAATAGTGGTGTTCCCGGTCTTCCTGTGACAGCGGAGCAGATTGCTGCAGGAAAACTGGAAATTGCCGGTGCCAGACAGTTAATGGCAGGTTATGAGGCACAAATTAGAGATGGGCAGTACCAGATTAGGCTGGCAAATCAACAAATATGGGATGCTTACGAGGAGCTGCTGGATGCCAAGGTGCAGCTGGAGGATGGCGCGAAACAGTTAGAGGATGCCCGATTGGAGCTGGCAGATGGCAAGAAGAAACTGCAGGAAGGAAAGCTGGACTTAGCAGAAGGGGAGGCAGAACTTCTGGAGGGTCAGCAGGAATATGAGGATGGACTTGCAGAATACTGGGATGGACTGGAAGAATATGAAGAGGGGAAGGCTGAATTTGAACAGG
>JAFUKS010000055.1 GCA_017473445.1 Lachnospiraceae bacterium | reverse complement strand
CCATTGGTCCACTGTATCTCATACAAGCCATCTATATCTGTCTGATTTACCTTTTCATAATTGGTTCGGGATACACATTCCAATTTATTGGTCTCACTGGCATCCACCAATATCTGACCGCCTCCGATTTTTACCAACAAACGGCTGGCGCCGGTATCTCTGTCGGGATTGTTGGTATCCTGTATCTCGTGCTCAATCACTTCTATATTCACAATTTCCGATAACTGGTCCAGCAACAGTGTACGTCTGTCTCTTAATTCATTGGCATTCTGTCCACTGAGCTCGATGGTATTAATCTGTACATTCAAGGTGGCGATTTCTCCTGCCAGGGAATTTATTTCATCCACCTTTAATTTGATTTCCTGATTAATATCCTTCTGGAGCTTTTCCATATTTCCGGAAAGGCCGTTAAAATACTCCGTCAATTCACCGGCAGTACCTACAAACTGTGCTTTGGTAGAAATATCATCCGGATTTTTAAGAAGCTCACCTAAGCCGGTAGTCATCATATTGTCAAAAATTGTTTTAAATCCGGCATTTTTGCCATTGTCATCAAAATAAGTCTCGATCTGGGTCATATAGTATTCTTTCATGCTATATGCACCGGTCTGGGAATTGTTTTCCCAATATTTGCCGTCATAAAAATCGTCCCGTACACGTTCAATGGCCAGGGTATCTACACCGGCACCGGCACATCCGTAGGTCTGGAATACGCGGATGGCATTGGCTGCCTGCTGTACCACCTGCTGACGGCTATAGCCGTCCGTATGTACATTGGCAATATTGTTGGCAGTGGTATTCAGCGCCGCATTGCTGGCAAGCAAACCTGTATATGATGTATTTAATCCAAAAAATGTTGATGCCATCTACGGCCCTCCTTTCTTAACTGCCCAATGTGGAAATCAGATGCTGAAGCATTTCACTGATTACATTGATATATCGGCTGGATGCATTAAATGCATTCTGAAATTTAATCATATTGGATAACTCTTCATCGGAAGACACTGCCAATATCTGCTGTCTGGCAGAATCCGTAGCTTCCACAGTATTCTCCTGATTTTCAGAAATACTTCTGTATACAGAACCGGAATTGGCAATCTGAGAAACCAAATCCGTATAGTAGGTAATGAAATCTACATTCTTCCTTACGTCAGGATTCAACGTGTATTTCTCTTCCTCAAAGGCTGCCTTTAAGGCTTCCATGGTATCATTGTCCACGGAACCATCAGCCTTGACAAATCCCAGTCTGGCAGGATTCTGCATCAGCTCCGCATTAATTCCGATGTTTTTAATAGAGTACAGGGAATCCTGCTTTTCTTCTATCTCTTCCCGGAACACCCAGTATTCTTTACCATCTGCTCCGGTAACCTTGTCATATCCGTCAGAGGTAATCTTGGAAAACAGCTGTAGAGGCACTCCTGTCTCCCCCCGTAGATAACCGCCCACATCCTGTACGCAATAGGCTGCATTTTCCAGTACCGTCCCATCTGCCAATGTGAGATTTCCCCGGGTCACTCCGGCTGCCTTGGCAAGAATGTCATTTACCGCACTGACTACATTGTGTACCAGCTGGTCAAATTCACCCTGAATATTCATCAGCACCGAGGGTGCTACCTTATCATAATTCTCCGCTTTAATATCCGTGTAATCCGCTCTGTGATCACCTCGGGCAAGCAGCATCGCCTTCAATCCACCAATGTCTGTGCCCATATCAGCCGAAATCTCTCTGGTTAAATCGAACACCTCGGCGCCATCTATATTATAGGTTCTTGTGCCATTGACATTTACTACAAAAGTGGCATTCTGGGGCCAGAAGGGTGTATAGAAACCATTGGTCTCATCCACATCCAGTCCGATTTCATAACAGTTATTACCCTTTACAAAATCCACGCCCTCAATCTGAACCGTTACATTTCCGTATGCATCTTCTCCTACTGTAATATCGGCTAATTCTGCCATATCATCCAGTAGCTTATTTCGGGTATCTCGTAAGTCATTGGCCTGCTCCACACCGCCGCTCTCAATAGAACGAATCCGGTCATTTAGAGTAAGCAGCTGATTTCCGTAATCATTAATGCGGTTTACCTGCTGTGCCACCTGTCTGTTGAGATTATCCTGATAGGACCTCAGTCCCGTATAAACTGCAGAAGCCCGTTCTACAAACTCAGAAGCTCTCTGCACCAAAAGACCCTGGGTAACGGAGCTACTGGGGTCTTTGCTGATTTCCTCTATGGCAGTCCATAAATCTGTCAATGTGGTCTGGAAAGCCTCTCCGTTCAACTCGCCCAGCTGGCTTTCCACTTCTTCCATAACCTCGGTGGATACCTTGTAGAACTGGCTGCGTCCTACTTCCAACCGATAAGTCTTGTCCAGAAAGTAATCTCTAACCTGTTTTACTCTGGCATAGTTTACGCCCAGACCCGTCTGTTGATTCGCCACCGAATCCGGTCTTACTGAAATAGTAGTATAATATCTGGAGGCCTGCTGTACCTGCTGTCTGGTATAGCCCACAGTGTCCACATTAGACAGATTATGCGCTGTGGTATTCAGCGCATTCTGACTTGTTTGTAATCCAGATGTTCCTATATGAAAACTACCCATTAACGGCATGTTATTTCACCTCAAATCTAACCGGGCCTACTGCTTCGCGTCAAAGCCTCCGCTGACAACGCCCATTGTAGCACCTGCATTGTAAGCTCCCTTATTGTAATTGGCTGTCTCAGGTGCTGCTTTCATTGCCTGTAACAAATTCATTTCAAACGCTACCATTTCTAACGAATTGGTAAGAAGCTCACGATTGTGGTCATTCACACTTTTTAATGCATATACCGTCTCGTGAAGCTTGTCATGGACCTCTGCCAGTACCTTCTGCTCTGCCGGTCTGGCAGCCAACATGGCAATGATGTTTGTTAATTTCAGTGTATCAACATCCTTGTTCAATACATTTGCAATATCTGTCACAACCTCCGTCCTGGACTTTTCCAGTTGGTTGATGCGACCCACTACTATTTGCTCTTCATCTGTCACCTGTTGCAATTGCTCCAAATCACCGCTGACGATGATTGGTGTCTTACGCCGGGATAATTTAAGCAGCTCCTCATATTCACTGTTTTCTTTATTCAGTACATCTATCAGGTTCTCCATTAAACTAGCCAACTTAAATTACCCCATTTCTGCATATTTCTCCATTAATTTTGCTGCAAAGCTTTCCGTATCCACCTGGTAGGTACCGTTCGCAATTTGTTCTTTGATCGGTCCAATTACGTCCTGGCGAACATCAGCACTGGCACTGATTGCAGCCTTGGTCACCTGGATGTCCTTGCCCAAGCTACTGATTTGCAGCTGGTCCGTACGTCCTACTTTGCCGGCCTGTTGTGCCTTACTCACCTTCTGCGATTTATACAGCTGTTGAATCTGATTATAAGCCTCTATACGCATACCGGATGCCCCCTTTCTTGGTAATGTGTTTACCATTTCTTACTATGTTTATCGGAGGATTTTCAGAATACTTTAGAGGTGAAATACAAGTTTTTTCAATCCCCTCTTTCCTTTCTTTCTATTGCTTTTCATGCCACTACATGGTAAAGTTAGTATAACATAACTTACTTGTCTATTAGCCGCTTTGCGGCAGAATGCGTGAATTTATGAAAATACGAAAGAGAAGAATTACCATGGCAGTGGTTGCACTGCTCATTTGTACCCTGGCACTATATGAACAGCACAAGGGAATCTACCGAGAAGTGCAGGCCCAGACCCTGGCAACCATGCAGGATGTAGCCTTGCGTAATAAAAAGGGGGTGGAAAAGGAGCTTTACAATACCCAAAAGCTTCTGTCCGATATCACTGCTGTGATTCAATTGCGCTATCCCAATATAGAAAGTGATTCAGACCTTAAGGATATTGTTCCCGAATTAAAAAGATTTGCTTCCACCTACGGTTTCAAGCGAATGGGAGTCATCCTCCCCAATGGCATCACTTACACTACCGATAGTTATGTTTATGATTTAAGTAATGAGGACGCATATCTCTACGGCATGCAAGGACTTCCCAACGTGACCGAATCCCTGCAGGATGAAATTGGTCTGCCCGATTGGATTAATGTATTCAGCCGCCCTCTTTTCAATCAATCCAGCGAGGTGATCGGCGTCATATATGCGGTATATCATACCAAATCCTTTAAGGAATTGTTGACGTTAGACGCTTTTGAAGGAGAAGGTTACAGTTATATTATCAATACCGACGGGCAGGTGGTCAGCGATTCCAAAAACGCTCCCATGTATGGCACCCAGAACCTGTTGGACAGTCTGCTTTCCATGGATAAACAAAATGCAGAAACCGTTTCCCGACTAAAGGACACGATGGCAACTCATTCTGATACTTATGATACCTTTGAAGCCTCCGAAACACAATATCTGTACTGCGCTCCATTGGAAGCAGAATTACTGCACACCTCGTGGTATCTGCTTACCATGGTACCTGCCAATGTATTGGATAGCCGCGTTGCACCGATTTTGCAGCACCAAAATAAGTTTCTACTTATTATTATGACGGTTATTGCCGCAATGTTTATCTATCTTATAGTTAGTTATCGGAAGGATGCCCACACCCTTCATAATCTGGCTTATGTGGACCCCTTAACCGGAGGCGACAATTATGCATACTTTTTAGAAAAGCTACCCCGAATGGCTACCGGCGGTTACATGGTCGCACTGGATTTAAGCGAATTCAAACTGATTAACAGTATCTGTGGCTCCGCTAAGGGTGACTTGGTTTTAAAATCCATTTGGAACATCCTGAATAAGCATCTGGAAAAGGATGAGCTGGCAGCACATAAATCAGCAGACCAATATGTAATGTATCTGCATGCAGTTGCCAAGGACGTGCTTTTGGCCCGACTCCGTTTCATCTGCGGAGAGATTACCTCTCTGGCAGAGCAACACAACACAGTACAGATATCACCCTATTTCGGTATTTATGAAACTACCGATACCTCCAATCCTGAGGAATGTTATACCAGAGCCCTGCAAGCCAAGAAACTGGCCAAGGACGATACCAAAAAGAATTGGGCCTTCTATGAAGATGTGGATGTGGAGGCCATCACTGAGAAAAAACAGTTGGTGGATCATTTTGATACAGCAATTACTAATAATGAGTTTGAAGTGTGGTATCAACCCAAATATGATGTGGAAAGCCATCGTATTGTGGGTGCAGAGGCACTGGTCAGATGGCGAACGGCCGATGGTACCCTAATTCCTCCCTATCGTTTTATCCCGCTGTTTGAGCGCAACGGTATGATTGTAACACTGGATGAGTATGTATTTACCACTGTATGTAAGCAAATGAAAGAATGGGAACGACAGCATAAGCACCTCTTCCCCATCTCCATCAATGTCTCCAGAGCAAGTCTCTACTATGAGTTTATTCTGGAGCGATATACCGAAATTTTAAAAGCATATGATGTGGACCCTGCTCTGGTCCCTTTGGAGGTCACAGAAAGTGCCACCATCAACAACCAGCAGATTCAAGAGCTGGTGGAACGCTTCCGCCTGGCTGGCTTCCCCATCTACCTGGATGATTTCGGCAACGGCTACTCCTCTCTTGCCACTCTGAATATGATGCACTTCGATACCATCAAGCTGGACAAGAGTCTGGTAGACTACATCGGTGATAGCAAGGGCGAAAAACTCCTACGCTACACCATCAAATTGGCCAAGAGCCTGGGCATGAAGATTACTGCCGAAGGTGTAGAAACAGAGAATCAGGTAAAATTCCTGCAAACACTTCACTGCGATGAGATTCAAGGATACTATTTCTCCAGGCCACTACCTCTGGCAGAATTTGAGCAATTAATATAAGACATCACAAATCCCCTTAATGACAGCGAACCGGACACTGCTATTAAGGGGATTGTTGTTTATATTACAAGATAAAATTATTGGCTTTCTTTCTCTGCCAACCTTTTCTCACTCTCGACCCGTTGTCTTTCGAGCGTATTCTGATATCTCTTATAGTCCTCTCGGGCGAGACTTTGTTCTCTGGCAATCTCATCTGCATTCATTACAAATAATGCTTTAGAAGCTTCGGATAAATATTCATTATTCTCTGCTATCATCTTTATCTCCTCCCATGTAGTGGCCTTGAAGAGTCGTGCCCAGTGATATATCTGCGACCGCTTATCCTCTTCAGTAGCATTTGCTATCTGCGTCAAGTCTATCACACGTAGATTGAATTTGTCACTATAAAGCCGTCCGGTTTTCACATTCCGCAGCTCATACTTGGCATAAAATTCCATAGAACCCGGAAAAGGCGAATAATCCAGAAATCCAACGTGTATCGCGGGTAATGCCGTGCTATAATCCTGTCCCCGGCAAAGCTGGTCATAGCTTCGACACAAGTAGCTTAGGGACCTGTCCTCCCAATTCAACAAATTCACTACCTGCATTTCCAGATTCATCAGCGTGTGATAATTAATTTGCACATACCAGGCCTTTTAACACCTTGGCATTCTTTTGTAGAATGGCCCGAAACATGTAATCATTGGTAAAACCAAAGTCAATGGGACCAGTAGCCTGTTCATAGGCTAAAGATGTGTTTTCAGACATAATGTCTCCCTCCTGCGGAAATAAGTAAATCAATTAATAGTGAAACAATCGGCGAGACGCCGTGAGATATGAGTTCCGAACGGAACTGATAAAATAATTATAGCAGAGAAAAAAAGGAATGTACAGACTATATAAAAACTTTTTACTTTAATCAAACTGACCACGCCCACAAAGCATGAGATACGCATTATTGCAGAAAGTTTTTATATAGACTTGAAATCCCCCTCCTCCTATGCTACACTCCATTCAAAGCATATTTATTTTCAATTCTATTTGTCTCATTCTCTATGACGATTCCGAAAATCTATGCTTATTCCAATATTAACAATTGAAAAGCAGGGGGATGAATT
>JAFUKS010000054.1 GCA_017473445.1 Lachnospiraceae bacterium | reverse complement strand
CTTGGCAAGAGCGGTCTGCTGCTCCCGATAGGCTCTAATCTGCCCGTTATAAAGTTGTCTCGCTTCTGAAATTTTCATATTCTCACATCCTTATGATTGTTGGGGTACATCCGTGTACCCGTTTGATTTTGTGGGTGAAAGCCATTTTCCCCCTCTAATATTATTATCGAAGAATTAAGGAGATTTCTTTACCTTGTATCACTTTTCGTCTCGGAAAAATCAAAAAAGTCGGATGAAACCATAGTCTCATCCGACATCTTTTTTTATGTATAATCTTAGAAAGTACCCTGTGCCATCATAGCATCAGCTACCTTCAGGAAGCCTGCGATGTTACCACCAGCTACCAGGTTGTAGCCCAGGCCGTACTTCTCAGCAGCCTTAGCGGATTCGTCATGGATGCTGATCATAATCTGATGCAGCTTGGAATCAACTTCCTCTGCGGTCCAGCTGTAACGCTCGCTGTTCTGGCTCATTTCCAGACCGGATACCAGTACACCACCTGCGTTAACTGCCTTGGAAGGAGCTACGATTACGTTAGGCTGGTCTAATAAGAATCTCAGTGCATCGTTGGTAGTAGGCATGTTAGCTACTTCGATGTAGTATTTTACGCCGTTTGCAACGATCTTCTGTGCCTGCTCCATGTTAACGTCATTCTGGGTAGCACAAGGCATAACTACGTCTACCTTTACGCCCCAAGGCTTCTCGCCGGGGAAGAACTGGCAACCAAATTTATCTGCATAATCCTGTACCTTATCACGGCCGGAAGAACGCATCTCTAATAAGAAGTCAATCTTCTCTTCGGTGATGATACCATCGGGATCGTAGATATATCCGTCAGGACCGGACAGGGTCACTGCCTTACCACCTAACTCAGCGATCTTCTTTGCAGCACCCCAAGCTACGTTACCGAAACCGGATAATGCAAAGGTCTTGCCCTCAATGGTCTCACCCTCATGCTTTAATACTTCACAGGTATAGTATACTGCGCCGTAACCGGTTGCTTCGGGACGGATTAAGGAACCACCGTAAGAACGGCCCTTACCGGTCAGAGTACCATTCTCAAATGCGCCTCTGATACGACGATACTGTCCGTACATATAACCGATTTCCTTGCCACCTACACCGATGTCACCTGCGGGAACGTCGATATCAGGACCGATATGACGATATAATTCAGTCATGAATGCCTGGCAAAATCTCATGATTTCTCCGTCGCTCTTACCGCGAGGATCGAAATCGGAACCACCCTTAGCACCACCCATGGGCAGAGTGGTTAAGCTGTTCTTAAAGGTCTGCTCGAAACCTAAGAACTTCATGATGGAAAGGTTTACAGAAGGATGGAAACGCAGACCGCCCTTGTAGGGTCCGATTGCACCATTGAACTGTACACGATATCCACGGTTTACCTGAGTCTGACCATTGTCATCTACCCAAGCAACGCGGAACTCGATAACTCTTTCCGGCTCACACATTCTCTCCAAAAGTGCTGCCTTTCTATATACTTCTTCATTTTTTTCAACTACGGGCTTCAGAGAAGATAATACCTCCTCTACAGTCTGTAAGAATTCAGGCTCTGTAGCATTCTTCTCAGATACCTTTGCAATAACCTCATCAACGTATGACATGTTATTTCCCTCCTTGTGTTTTTTAACCATGGAATCATTATAACTCTTGAAAGGAAATTTCACAACGTACTTTATCCCACTAAATAGTAAAAGTTAAACCTATTTTTTTATACAAATTGCATAAAAATTATACATGTATACAATAATAATCTTCTTACAGATAACTTTTTAATGCCCCGATATTGGACTGTTCCATATGAATCAACTCCTGCGCCAAAGCTACTGCCTTGGGGTCTGCAGTTTGATTATGTCTGATTGCCTTCTCCATTTCCAGAATCCCCATATTGTTTCCCTTTATCATCAATTCCGCCACATGGGGAGTACTGGTATTCAGTAAGGTATTCAGATGTATGGAAGCCTTCAGTTTCAAATTATCCACTCCATTGCTCCTGTTTGCCTCTGCCTTGGCATCCATCAATTCCTTTAAGGCCCGATTATGAAGCTCTTCATACTTGATGGATTGTTTGGACATCTCTGAGGCCAATTGTCTGTCATAAACCTTGTCTGTCAAAGTATCAATGGCATACATAGCCATCTCGGTATTTTTCTGAATATCCTTTAAAATATTAACAGCTTCTTTTTTCATTTCGTACCTCCCGCACATCCAAATTTACTATTTTTAATATTCCACATTTATCCTATTCTATACGGGAGACATCCAAATAAGCTTATCTATGAAAAAAGCACCTCCGCCTAAGCGAAGGTGCCTACTTTCCTATTGTACATAGTCGGCATTTACATATCCTACTCTGCCATCATATATAATTTTACACCAGCCGTTTTCGGTACCCAAAAGATCCACCTTTGCACCGCCCTTCAGTACACCCAAACGCTCTGCACTGGTGCTGGCCTTGGAACGTACATTTACATTGGCTGTGGCTGTTACCTTACCAATTACTACCTGACCATCGGCATTTTCCAGCATGCTCAGATATTCGGACTTGATATAACCTTCCTTGCCTTCAAAGCTGACCTTGGTCCATCCATTTACACCCTGCTCCAGTACCTGCAGTGTCGTACCCTTGGTGGCTCTACCCAGCTTATCCGCCTGCTCACTGTCGGAACTACGAACATTCACATTGGCTGTGGCCTCTGCGTACATTACAGTAATCTCCGGCACCTCCGGGGTAGGTACTTCCTCAGTAGGAGTACTCTCTTCTCCGGTTCCTTCTCCCTCGGTGGGTTGCTGGGGATCGATAGTAGGCTCAGAAGCATTCAACTGTGCCAACCGTTCTCCCACTGCCTTTCCAACCTCTGCATCTAACTCAGTAAGATACAATAAGGTCTGGGGATTATTCTGCATCAATTCATTATATTCCACTTCAATCTTATTATTTAATTCCACCACATCATCCTGGGTACTTACAGCCAGAATATATTCATCCACTTCTTCCGCATTCTCACTCTTCTTCATGTAAAGAGTACCGTCCTCACGGGTACATACAAAATGCGCCTGATATCCGGGAAACTGTGCATCCAGATTTGCAAAAGTCACCTTGTAATATACATATACCATAGTGGTACCTGCCACAGGACCTTCCTTGGTATATACCTCTAATGTAGGATAACTGTCGATATATTTAGCCATTTCTTCAAATCGGAGCAACTCCGTTTCTGATATCTGGTCACAAACATTCTGTATGGTCTGAATATCCCCCAGTGCCACAGCATTGTAATAAGTACATACCAAAGACCATATCTCGGGCACTTCGTTTTGCTTTAGCGGAACCTCCGTATTAAAGCTGTTTAATCCCACATCCTCTGTGGTACCCTCCACTCCTGTCGCCACCTGTGTAGAGTCCTTAATAATATCCTCCACGTCACTGCGAGAATTGGCATGTAATGCAATTACGACTGTCACCGCCACACATAATATTAACAGGGCAGGGAACACCAGTTTATAATGTTTCAAAATAAAGTCACGAATCTGCGACAGCTTTTCCTTTAACATCTTCTACTCCTTACTCTTTCAAAAGAAACGCCTATGCCCCTCAGTAAAATATGTTTCTTCTTTTGCATAATAATAAAACAGGGTGATGTAAAATGCATCCGGTAGGAATCGAACCTACATTAAAGGCGTCGGAGGCCTCCGTTCTATCCATTAGACTACGGATGCAAATATTACAATTTTGTTACATCACCCTGCATATTCTATCATAAAGGCAGTCAGATGTCTACTTGATTTTATGGAAATTTATGATTTAAGAAAATGTTTATAGGATTCGACGAATTACTTTATCCGCTATGTCGTAATGATATATACTATCGGACAACACTTCTGTAGGATCCACTTCACACTGATTGATTTCCCGAACCATCTCCTGCAATTTGGACGGACTTTCTTCTCCATCATCCTTTAGGAGAATTACCTCATGCACAGAGCTGGGAAGGATGTAAAATTTCCCCTTCCATGCCATTCCCAGTTTGTCCCAAAAGTCCGGATATAGCATCACCGT
>JAFUKS010000053.1 GCA_017473445.1 Lachnospiraceae bacterium | reverse complement strand
TTACGTTAAATCATCGGTACTCACATGTGTTTCCCCAAGTGTTCGCGCTGTATATCTGTATCACAGAATTCCAACACTCATCTTAGTTTCGTTGTTGTGGTCCCGGACGTCTCAATGAAACGCCCCAGAATCTGAACGATTCTTCATTTTCGCCTTACGAACTACTTCTTAGCGTCCTTAGGTCTCTTAGCACCATACTTGGAACGAGCCTGTTTTCTGTTAGCGACACCAGCGGTATCCAAAGTACCACGGATAATGTGATATCTGGTACCGGGTAAGTCCTTAACACGACCACCACGGATCAAAACAACGCTATGCTCCTGTAAGTTGTGACCTTCACCGGGAATGTAGCTGGTAACTTCGATACCGTTGGAAAGACGAACTCTGGCAATCTTTCTAAGTGCAGAGTTAGGCTTCTTAGGGGTAGCAGTCTTAACAGCAGTACATACACCACGCTTCTGAGGAGCGGAAAGATCTGTTGCCTTCTTGTGCAAAGAGTTGTAACCCTTCTGCAGAGCAGGTGCGGTAGACTTCTTAACGGTAGTCTGACGTCCCTTTCTTACTAACTGGTTAAATGTTGGCATTCTGTTTCACCTCTTTCTTTTTGTATATTTTTGCGCACCACAAAGGAGAAGAATTCTCTTCCCGTAAAAAAAATGCACTTGCGGCACACTAAAACAGTATACCCAAAGGCAAGTGCATTGTCAATAAATTTTTCTACGAAAAAAACAAATTCTCTTCGACTAATTTGTGGATAATTCCTTAATATATCTGCTGAGAGCATCCTGCCAGGTGGGAAGTCTGTCAAATCCCATCTCCGTAAGCTTGTCCTTGCTCATCCGGCTGTTTGCGGGGCGTTTTGCTTTGGCACCATATTCCTCAGAGGATACCGGCCGTACCTCCATAGCAATGCCTGCCTCTTTAAAAATGGCACAGGCAAACTCATACCAGGAGCAGATTCCTTCATTGGTGGCATGGTACATACCATACTTTTCTGTTTGAATCATATCCACCAAAAGTTTTGACAGGTCATAAGTATAAGTAGGAGAACCAAACTGATCGTTTACCACAGTCAGACTGTCCCTGGTCTCTGCCAGCTTCAGCATGGTACGGACAAAATTCTTTCCATTGATGCCAAAGACCCATGCGATACGCACGATAAAGTACTTATCCAGTATCTCCTGTACTGCTACTTCGCCCTCGTATTTGGTGCGTCCGTATACACTCTGGGGATTGCGCTCATCCTCCGGCTCCCAGGGTCTCTCACCGGTACCGTCGAATACATAATCCGTACTGATGTACAACATTTTGATATCCAACTGCTTACATACCTGCGCAATATTGCGGGTACCATCCACATTGACCTTGGTGCATGCTTCCCCATTGTCTTCTGCCGCATCCACCGCCGTATACGCCGCACAATGGATCACTGCATCAGGGGCTGCTCCTCCGATCACGGTCTCCACGCTGACAGCATCAGTGATATCCATCTCTTCTATATCTACACCAACTGCCTCTATTCCTCTTGCTTCCAGTTCTCTTACTACATCATAGCCAAGCTGTCCTTTGACGCCTGTCACTAACACTTTCATAGATTTCCAATCCTTTCTCTTACATGCCGCTCCTTCTTGCATGTACACTGCTTCCAGTATAATAGAAAGCTTACAGATTCGCAAGTTTTTGTGACCTTATTGTTTTTTTTCATCCTACAATATATAATTACTTCACGTATAGAATATATGGCTGCCACGCCCTATGATACAAGGAGACTGCTATGAAAAAAACACTCCCCCGCAAATATCTGGTATTAATATTACTCTTAGAACTGATTTTTATTTTGCACCACTGCAATCAATATATCCTTAATCATGAGCCCCAGCTTACAGCCACCTTCGCCGGCAAAGATTTTTCCTCCAGAGCAGGCTATATAACAGATGACAGCTATTATGTCGATAGTAACTTCGGATATACCGGCACCTTTACCTATGGCCCTTATACGCCTGTAAAGCAGGGCTCCTACCTGGTTACCTTATATTACTCTGCCAATAGTGACGGCAACTACTGTTATGCACATTCCAATACCGTTTCTTCTTTTGGATTGCAAAGCTCCTACCGTACCTATCTGCCTGCGGACAGGACCAGTATTTCTTTTCCCATGGATGTGACACAACATCTTACAGACTTAGAAATCATCACACACTATGGGGGCGAGGGCTACTTACGCCTTGAACGGGTGGAGCTGAGCAGGACTGCTACTACATATGCACGAAATATCATCCATGCAGTACTTTTCTGTCTGTTGATAAATCTTTGCCTGTTCTTTTATATAGCGGATACTCACAAAAGGAAACATATATTAGCACTGACTCTAATTATACTGGCTGCCTCCTACCCCCTATTCACGGATTATCTTGTGTCCGGCCACGACCTGATGTTTCATTTAAATCGGATAGAAGGCATTTGTACGGGACTTCAGCAGGGTAATTTTCCGGTAAAAATACATCCCCTCTGGAACAACGACTATGGCTACGCCACCGGTGTATTTTACGGGGACATCTTCCTTTACTTCCCTGCCCTCCTGCGGCTCATAGGTTTCTCCGTCCAGAATGCCTATAAGCTTTATGTTTTCGGCATTAATCTGGCCACGGTGCTTATTGCCTACAAATGCTTTGGCAAAATATTTGCAGATGAGAAAATCGGTCTCTTTGCCAGTCTGCTTTATTCCCTGGCTCCCTATCGGTTAACCAACCTCTATTTAAGATGTGCCGTAGGGGAATATACTGCACTGACCTTTTTGCCCCTGGTCTTTTATGGTTTTTTCATGATTTTTACCCAATTGCACACGCAAAAAAATGGTTGGAAATATGCCATTCCCACCGCCTTGGGACTGAGCGGCATTATACAGTCCCACATTATCAGTTGCGAGCTTGTGGCCCTGATAATCGTAATTGTATGCCTGGTAATGATTGGAAAAGTCTGCATTGGCAGAGTATTCTTTACCCTTTGTCTGACGGTTGGCATCACGCTTTGTCTCAACCTGGGATTTTTAGTTCCTTTTTTAAGTTATTTCAATGGAGATTTTGTAATAAACTCCCCCGAATGGTACCAATCTCCCATTCAGTCTCAGGGAGTATATATCGCACAGCTTTTCAGCCTTTTTCAAAGCGGCGTAGGCACCTCCGCTTCCACCAATAACGGAATGGCAGGAGAAATGCCTCTGGGAATCGGTTTCCCTTTTTTAGCCGGTATCCTCTTATTTGTTTATTTACATACAAGCGGTGCTATAAAACAAAAAAATACCATTTTCTATAAAACAGCTCTTTTCAGCTTTTTGCTTGCAGTATTTTGCCTTGCACTATCTACCCACCTGTTCCCTTGGGACCGGTTGGCAGATTTTAGCGACACAAGTAAAAGAATGATTTGCAATATCCAATTCCCCTGGCGGTTCCATACCTTAGGGACCTTGTTTCTGGTAGTGGTATGCTGCTATGCATTCCAAATAGCCAAGGAATATTTTACCAAGGAGCTGTATCACATGCTTTTAACCGGCATGATGTGCTTTATCATCATCAGCAGCTCCTGGTTTTACTACGACAGCTTAAATCGAGACAATATTATGCGTCCCTATGATTCCACCCATTTAAACAGTACCGCCTTAGGCTCTCAGGAATATCTGCCGGCAGATACCAATGTGGATTTGTTGGTGCACACAGCTCCCATACCGGATGAGCACGTGGTCATCCATGACTATAAAAAATCAGGAACCCGCATCCATTTAGAGGTGTCCTCTTTCCAAAGCGGTGGATATATAGATTTGCCGCTACTCTATTATGAAGGCTATGTAGCTGAAACTACTGATACCCATCTCCCCTTAACGCTGAGCAAGGGAGACAATAATGTAATCCGCCTGGCCCTTCCAAATGGCTTTGAAGGCAGTGTATCCGTTTGGTTCCGGGAGCCACCACTATGGCGAATTGCTGAAATTATCAGTGCTCTGTCATTGCTTTTGTTGATAGGGTTCAGCATTTATTCCAAACAAAAAAGTCCTACCTAGGACTTTTTTGTTTCATACATCTTATTCGAATCCGATTTCGCTGACCTGATAAGCTCTGGCCGGAGTCTCACTCATTTCCATATTAAGCAACAACCACCCTTTATTACGCAGGGCCCCCGATAATCTCAAATATAAATGGTCACACACATTCTCCAGTGTAGGAGTAACCCTATCAAAGGGCGGTATCTCATTTAAATATTTATCCTGGTATCTACTCAGCATTTCATTAATTTCTTCCTCAATATCTTTAAAGCTTAAAAACACCTCTTTATCCAGACTGATACTCATACTAATCTCCCAAGTATGAGAATGTACCGCTCCCTTTTGTCCGTTTATTTCAACAGAATGATTCATATTCAAATAGAATTTATATTTGTACTGCTTATATAGCATGCCCTATTCCTCCGAAACCTCCAGCAAGCTTATTACTCTTTCACGTATTTGGCGTATCCATTTCCAATCACCGGACAATACATTTGAGCATTCCGCCATTTCTTCGCTGAAGGTCTTAGTCTTCCAAGAACTTTTCCTCTTAATACAATTTATAATTCCGGCAAATCGTACAAAGAACGCAAACAGATTGTACAAAGGCATAAAAATCAAGCACAGCATATTCTTTTTATAATAAGTACGCAATTCTTTAAAGTCCTCCAAAAAGGAAAGCACATTAAAAAAGTATAAATATGCCACAAATACATAAAGAATGTAAATCAATACATTTGCTATTATCACATTACCAAAACTATAATTAATACAACCCATGGCAAACAATGCAAAATACCATATCATACGAGGAAAGGAAATGGTATGGTCCGTAATAATCAGACGCATGGGGACGCTACGGAGAAGCCCTGACAGCGGATTTTTCATTTTATCCTTCAAAAACATATTGGCAACCTCCAACTCGCCAATCTGCCACCGTTGCCGCTGGGTATAAAATTTATTCAGATTCTCGATAGGGTCCACCATAAATATGGCATCCGGACACAGGAGAATCCTCTTTTTCATAACATCCCGTATCTGAAAGGAAATGTGTGTATCTTCACAAATGGTATTGGTATTGTATAGATAGGTATGCACCAAAATGGACTTCTTAAAAGCCGAAAAGGCACCCGCCAATGTATATATGCTGTTATGCTCCGATTCAAAATTTCGTCCGGCCAGAAAGGCCTGTGCATACTCCATGAACTCCATTCTGCGGAACAATTTCTTACTCCACTTTTTTGTCTTTTCAATCAAAGCCGGCTCAATCAGAATCACTCCCGCCATACAATCGATATCCGGGTGATGCTCAAATCTGCTCACCATATTAAATAACGCTTCCGGATGCAAAATACCGTCACTATCTATATTCATAACATATTTGCCGGTACTGTTAAAAATGGCTTTATTCAGTGCCTTGGACTTACCCTGTTTGGAATAAATCCACCACATTCCCAAATCCGGAAAATCCATCTGAGCTCTTTGGAACTCATCGAAGCTGTTATCCTTGGACCCATTATCCACCAGCAATACCTGAATGCAATCTACCGGATACGTAGACTGATACACCGACTCTACGCACCGATACAAGGTAGCACCTGAATTATATACCGGTATAATCAGCGTAATGGCCGGTTTAAAGTCCAGCTCTTTCTTTTCCCGATACCGCATTCGTATCTTCTTTTTTATCAGGATAAAGAAATTACCGATTGCGGGAATAATCTCTATTACCAGAGGAAGAATAATCCATGCTGCCCAAAAGAACAATATATCAGTTATTCGTGACATCGTAATCGAACTCTCCTACCCGCTGTTGTCTGATTTGACGCTTTGTAAATACAAGAAAATAGAGCAAAATAGACAACACATAAAAAACAATTCTACCAATTATAGTATGGGCAATATAATAGGACTCATTGCCAAACCACCTGATAATACAACATATAATCGTCAATCGTAAAACATTGGAAAAAACAATCCAAACAAACCCGGAAAAAATCACTCCAAGCTTTTCCTTCCAATCATAAGCGAAGAAAAATCCTACCAAGGCAATAAATACCAGCACCTCTACAATACCCGCACATTCAAAATCCACATAAAGTGAAATGGGGCCATTGGTATTTTCAATAAACAATACTCCATAACTGGCGTATGCCTTGAAAAATCCGGTAACCCTGCCCACCAATCCGGTGAGATAGCATACCAGCTTTGCCAAAGGTGCCGTGAAAACCGGTTGAAACATAAAAAAAGAAAAGGCAAAGAGTCCCACAGCGCCTACCATAAAATAGAAGAAGGACATACCTCTTCTTTTAAACACACTGAGTATATATCCCCATAGTAATAGTAACAATAAAACAATTGTAAAATGCTGCATGCTTATCCTCTTATTGCGTTTCAAACTCTTTCTTGTACTTCAGGTAACTTCCTTCTGAAATTTCTCGATAATCAGAGCCCAACAGCAATCTTTCTCCTATTGCGTACAGGGCTACCGGACTATCCCCCACTTCTATTTGAACCAAACGGGTCCCGTGTCGGTGCACAATCTGTCCGATAGCCTTGTATAATACTTCACATATATTTTCTATTGTAGGTAGCATTTCTTGAAATTCGTCCAGCTCATTCAGATATTTACCACGATATTTCAGCAAATACTGTTTGATTGCCTGTTCGCAGGAATTT
>JAFUKS010000052.1 GCA_017473445.1 Lachnospiraceae bacterium | reverse complement strand
TGTTTATGCTGTTGGCGGCATGGAAGGTAAATCCTATGCATGCCTCTTCCGGTAAGAAGCGTGGCAAGAAGTAGAGGAAGCTTTGGAGTGAGGATACGTGCCGGCGGGAGTGTTGCGGCGTGGGGCATTGGAACCCAAGTGACGTATTGTAGTGATGAGGATATGGAATGGAGCGAAAGGAATTTCTAAATACAATAAAAGTTTGCAGACGCAGGCTGAATATGGGTAAATTTTTAAAAATATTGCTCTTTTCTCTGTGTGTAGGGATGGGCGTGGGAATTTTGCTTCAGATTGTAGCCTTTCTGATGCCCTTTTACTATGTGAATTGGTATACGGCGGGGGCTGTACTGTTGGCTATCCTTACGGCGGCGGTCATTGCCTTTTGGAAAAGAAGTACCATGAAGCAGACTGCACTAGTAATGGACAGCTTTGGGTTTCAGGAGCGAATTGTTACGGCTTATGAGCATCTGGAGGAGGATACCACCATGGTGCGGCTGCAGCGAGCAGATGCCATGAAGCAGTTAAAAGAGCGAAAGGACCAAATTAAGATAGTAGTTTCTCCCGGCTGGAAGAAGTGGCTCAGTACAGCGGGATGTCTGTTGGTGTTGGTGGGACTGATGATAGCCCCATCCCCTATGAAAGAGCAGGCAAAGGAGCTTCATCTGGTGAAGGAAGAAGCCGAGGAGAAAAAAGAAGAAGTGGAAGAGGTGCTGGAAGGTCTGGAGGAACTGGGACAGGAGGCACTGACACCGGAGCAATTGGCAGCTTTGCAGGAAATGATGGAAGCTCTGCAAGCCTCTATGTCAGAATACGAGCAGGTGACTTCCGGTGAAATGCTGGCAACTGCCAACGAAAAGCTGGAATATAAGTACGAAAATATGAGCAATCAGCTGGCAGATATGGCAGCTGCTTTGCAAAGTGGTGCTACCCCCTCTTTGGCATCTGCTGAGGCTATGCAGGCTATGTCCCAACAATTGCAGCAGATGAGCGGAACACAATCCTTGGCATCGAATCAGGGACAGAATGGTGGTCAAAACGGTCAATCCGGGAATAATCAGAACGGACAGGGTAATTCCTCCGGAAACAATCAAAATGGCCAGAACGGTCAAAACGGTCAGAACGGGAACTCCGGTCAAAACGGACAAGGCGGTCAGAACGGGAACTCCGGTCAAAACGGACAAGGTGGCCAAAATGGCTCAGGCAATGGTCAGGGCTCCGGTAATGGAAATGGTAACGGTAGCGGGAATAGCAACAATAGCGGCAGCGGTTCCGGTGCCGGCAGAGGAGAAGGCAGCAGTGATGCGCTCCACGACTATGTGAGTATTCCCAATGCTATTGTAGATAGCGGAAATCTTACCGGAAATGCAGGGAACCATGATAATTCTGAGTTTTTCCGTACCCAGAACGGTTTGAGTTGGGAAGGTACTCATGTTTCCCACGAGGCGGTAATCGGACAATACGAGCAGAATGCTTATGAGGGCATTTCCGCAGGACGGTATCCCAGTGGTATGGAGGATGTTATCAAGGAATATTTTGCAAGCTTTAATTAAGAGATAGATGGAGGATATGGCATGAGCGAATTGGACAAGAGCAGATTCGAAGATTCTGTTTATATGGCACAACAGATTGCAGAGTGCGAAAAGGAAATTCAGAAGGGAATTATCGGACAGACGGAGATTATTCGTCAGGTGATGCTGGCAATGCTTACCGGTGGCAATGTGTTGTTAGAAGGTATGCCCGGTTTGGGAAAGACCCGATTAGTCAGTACCATCAGTAAGGTATTCGACCTGTCCTTTAAGAGAATACAGTTTACACCGGACCTGATGCCCAGTGATGTGACAGGTACGAATATTATCGTAAAGAATGAACAGGGAAGTGCTTTTTCCTTTGAGGCAGGTCCTATCTTTGCCAATTTGATTTTGGCAGATGAAATCAATCGTGCGACGCCCAAGACTCAGTCTGCTTTGCTGGAGGCCATGCAGGAGCATACGGTAACCGTGGGAAATGACAGTCATAAGTTGGAGGAACCTTTCTTCGTATTGGCGACC
>JAFUKS010000051.1 GCA_017473445.1 Lachnospiraceae bacterium | reverse complement strand
TGGAGGAGGTCACTGAAAAATTTGGTTTAACCTCTCAGTTTTACAAAACTATGGAGGACTTAAAACAAGGACTCGAAGCAGAAAACTACACCCATTGTATTATTGCAAGAGAGGAATACTGCAATGATAAAGAATATTTCAATTCTCTGGGAGAGCGTTTGGATTTGGTGGTGATTCAGGATAGATTGAAGGCGATTTCTTTACCGAAGCATGTAAAGTGCCTGTATAAGCCTTTGTCTGTTTTATCCATTGCTTCTATTTTGAACAATGAAAAATATGTATCCAACCTGAATCAAAAGAACAGTGCTTCCATACGCTTTACTGCACCGGATGCCAAGGTGTTGATTGTAGATGATAATATTACCAATCTGAAGGTGGCAGAGGGTCTTATGAGACCCTATAACATGAAGATTATCACCGTTATGAGTGGACAGGATGCCATTGACGCACTGGCTACCAAGGATTATAACATTGTCTTTATGGATCATATGATGCCGGAAATGGACGGTGTAGAAGCTACCAGACTGATTCGTGGTATGGAAGATGAGTATTATAAGAAGGTGCCCATAGTTGCGCTTACCGCAAATGCAGTAAATGGTGTAAAGGAAATGTTTATTCGGGAGGGCTTTAATGATTTTATTGCAAAGCCTATAGAACTTTCGGTTCTGGATAGAGTAATCAAATCCTGGCTTCCTGCGGAGCTCATTAAAACGGCAAAATACGAGACGGACGGAGAAGGGGAGCAGACCTCTGCAACGGTCATTGAAAGCACCCGGTTCCGGGAGCTGATTAAGGTGGAGAAGGCTATGGTCTATGCCGGAAACAGTCAGGAGAACTATTTTGAAATTCTGAATTCCTATTTGGAAAAGGGAGAAGAATATAAAAAGGCCTTAGAGCAGTACTTTGTACAGCAGGATTGGCACAATTATGTAATCGGAGTCCATGCCTTAAAGAGCTCTTCTTTAAGTATCGGTGCGCTGGATTTATCTGAATTGGCAAAGACCCTGGAATTTGCCGGAAAAGCCGGTGAATATCAGACCATTACAGATTATCACGGACAGGTCATTAAGCTTTATGGAGAAGTGTTGGCAGAGGTGGCAAAGTACCTGGAAGCAAACGGATATTTTGCTAAAAAAGAAGAAGCGAAAGAAAGTGCACCCCGGGAGCTCAAGGAGCTTACGGAGGAGGGCTTCCGGGATTTGATAGAGCAGATTAGGAATGCTTGCGAAAACTTCGATGAAGAGGGCATTGTTTCTGTGGCAGAGGAATTAAGTATCTCGTCCCTAAAAGGGATTGCCTTAAAGAAGTATTTCGCAGATGTAAAGAAGCTGGCCGGTGATTTTGAATATGACCAGGCTTTAGAGGCTGCTAATAAAGCAACAGAAGAGATAATGAGGGTATTAGGATGAAAAAGAAAATATGTATAACTTCTGATTGTGTATGTGATTTGCCGGAGAAGATTCTGGAGGAATATGGTGTTCACGTGATTTACTTTTATATCCAGACGGATCAAGGTACCTTTAAGGATATGGATGAGATTACTGCCGGCAATATTATTGAATACTTTAAAACCGGAGGACAGCAGATATCTACCTATGCACCCAAGCCGGAGGAATATGAGGATTTTTTTGTAGAGGTATTAGAAAATTGTGATGAGATTATACATATTGCCATTGCGAAATCTCTTAGTAAATCCATGGAGTATGCTACCCGGGCATCTGAGAAATTCGAGGGACGGGTACATGTATTTGATTCCGGGCATCTTTCTACAGGAATTGCCCATCTGGTGATGAAGGCTGCTGAGATGGTCAAGGAAGGTAAGGACTATGAGGAAATTTCCGCTGTCCTGCATCGTTTGCGGGATAAGGTTTCTACCAGTTTTATTGCGGAGAATGCGGATTATCTTTACCGGAACGGAAGAGTAAGCAAGCTTGTAAAGATTGTTTGTTCCGGCATGAAGATACACCCGGTACTTGCAATGAAAAAAGGTGATATGATATTAAAGGGTATCCGTATAGGAAGTTATAAGAAATCTGTTGTAAGATATGTACGGAGTGAATTGAAAAATGCTTCCAAAATCAATAAGAAGCGTTTGTTTATTACCCATTCCGATTGCACCGTAAAAATGATTTCCAGAGCCAAAAAGGCAGCAGTGGAAAGGTGCCGGTTTGAGGAGGTTATTGTATCCAGAGCATCAGCAACCATTTCCAGTAACTGCGGAGCCAATACCATAGGAGTGTTATTTGTAAGAGAATAAAGAGAAAAGACCCGCACAGGGAATCCTGTCTCCCTGAGAGAGGACTTTCTGTTGCGGGTCTTTTTGGGTACAAGCTATTGTCAGTACTTTTTTATCTGTTCTGGTTAGAAGACTTCATGCTGTCCTTCTTTTCGTTACGAGCCTGATTCTTGTTCTCAGAAGTATTCTTGTTAGAGAAGCTATTGTTCTCGTTGTGGTTTTTCATTTTTTCGGAATTCTGGTTACTCATTGTTTATCACCTCCTATCTTAGTATCTGCATTTGTTTCGAGGATATTCCTATTTCTTAAATTTATTTTTCCGGTTGGGATGAGGCTTTCCTCTGTTCCAGACCCGGCTGGGTTGTGCGGTGTAGGTAGGGTAGCGGAACAGCAATGTTTGCAGAGCCTGCCAATTAAAAGGGAACAGAGGCCAAAAGTAACTCATACCTCCAAAGGTAGGAGTGGTAGCAACAGAGAGCAGGGATAGTAACAATGCACCCCAGAAGCCCCAGCTGCCCAAAAGGGCAGTTCCCAATAGAATGAAATAACGGTAAATACGTAATCCGTCACCCAGCTCCATACTGGAAATGGTCAAACTGGTCAGTAGTGTCACAGCACCGTAAAAAAGTACCTCCGGACTGGCCCAGTTGAGATTAGTGGCGATTTCTCCGATGATGAGTCCACCTACAATGGATAAGGGACCGGAGAAACGGTCCCCCCGCAGGGAGGTGGAGTAACGGAATAAATCCAGGAAAATTTCAATAGCGATACAATATATGATCAGCTGTAGCTTGGAGGGAGTCTGTTCCGGCAACAGATTTAACCGGGCGGATAGCTGTGGGTACTGAGTAGTAATCAGCAAAAATACCGGCAAAAGCAGTGTGTTTATGGGAATGCATAAAAAACGCAGCAATCGAAAATAGGTCCCTACAATGGGGGTTTTATGATAGTCCTCCGGGCACTGGGTAAACTGAAAAATGGTACAGGGCAGTATTAGCACCATGGGAGAATTATCCACGATAATCAGAATATGTCCTTCCTCCAAATAGCTGGCAGCCACGTCCGGTCGTTCCGTCATTTGGATACTGGGCAGAGGGTTCCACCAATGCTTTTTAATCAGAAGCTCCTGGAGACTGCTGCTTCCCATGGTCAGAGCGGTCACCTGTAGTCCGTCAATAGTTTGGATTACCTTTTGGAGCAGCTCCCGGTTTACCCGATCTCCGATATAAGCCAAAGATACATCTGTTTGGCTGCTGGTTCCTACGGAGTGGATTTCAAAAATCAGCTGGGGAGAGCGGACTCTTCGTCGCAGCAGGTTGGTACTGGTAAGCATTGTTTCATTAAAACCGTCCCGGGAGCCTCTGGTTACCTTTTCAATTTCCGGTTCCTGGATTCCCCTTTGGGGGTAGATTCGCATATCTATAACCAATGCTCTTTCAAATCCATCTATCATTAGCAGGGTTGGTCCGCTAAGCAGATTTTTTTGAATCACTGAGAAATCATCCGTAAGCATGATTTGGGCATGCCCCATTTTACGTTGCATAAAATCGACAATATCAGTAAGGGAATAGCGGTTCATAAAATAAGGGTCCTGGAGATTGGACAGGGCCTGATGGAGCAGCTCCACATTGCACATACCGTTGATGCCTACCCAATAGGCGGCCCGATTTCCCAGGACCAAGTCTCTGGTAATAAAATCAAAGCTGGTACCGATGGGCAGCAGCTCCTTTAGAGTGGTGATATTTTCTTGTAGATTTGTACTTAATTTCATGGGATTACTTCCTTTTTCCGGGTTGCCGGTTGATAATAACTCTTTCCTATTTTAGGGTTTTATGATATTATGATTTCGTTTTTTAAGGAAAAATATACTCTTCTAAAATGGAGCTTGCTATGAAGATAAAAGATTTTTTAAAAAAAGAAGTGGTATTATGTGTGGCTACAGTGCTGGCGGTGCTTTCCGCGTTTGTGGTATTGCCTGATGGACAGTATGTAGAATACATAGATTTTCGGACTCTTGGGATTTTGCTCAGCCTTATGTGTGTAATGGCAGGTTTACAGGAGCTGGGCATATTCCGGATGATTGCCCAGCAGTTCCTTACCCGGGTGAAAAGCCTGCGTGGCATTGTTGCAATACTGGTACTGTTGTGTTTCTTTTTTAGTATGCTGATTACCAATGATGTGGCACTCATTACCTTTGTGCCCTTTACCTTTACGGTACTGGGGATGCTTAGCCGGGAGGTGCGACAGACCCAGCTGATTCCTATTGTGGTATTTCAGACCATTGGAGCCAATCTGGGCAGTATGCTGACACCCATCGGGAATCCTCAGAATCTGTATCTGTATGGCAGAGCGGGACTGGGAATGGGAGAGTTTTTACAGTTGATGCTCCCCTATACATTGGTTTCCCTGGTAGTAATTATGGTACCGGCCTGTTGCCGAAAG
>JAFUKS010000050.1 GCA_017473445.1 Lachnospiraceae bacterium | reverse complement strand
TCAATACTCCTGAGGGTGGTACCCATTTGATGGGCTTTAGAAATGCCATTACCAAGACCTTTAATGATTACGCGAGAAATGCAAAGCTGTTGAAGGACAGCGAACCGAACCTTTCCGGTGAGGACATTCGTGAAGGCTTAACAGCAATTGTCAGCGTAAAAATAGAGGATCCTCAGTTCGAGGGTCAGACCAAGCAGAATCTGGGCAACAGTGAGGCAAGAGGTGCTGTGGATAGTATTGTCAGCGAGCAGCTTACTTATTTCCTGGAGCTGAACCCCAGTATTGCAAAGTCCATTTGTGAGAAATCTATATTGGCACAGCGAGCAAGAGAAGCTGCCCGTAAGGCAAGAGAATTAACCCGTAGAAAAACTGCATTAGAGGGTATGGCCCTGCCCGGAAAACTGGCAGATTGTTCCGATAAGGACCCTAAAAATTGTGAAATTTACATCGTAGAGGGAGATTCCGCAGGCGGTAGTGCAAAGACTGCCCGTTCCCGTGCAACTCAAGCTATTTTACCCCTGCGTGGTAAGATTTTGAATGTAGAAAAGGCAAGACTGGACAAGATTTATGCCAATGCAGAAATTAAAGCAATGATTACTGCATTCGGTACAGTTATTCATGAGGATTTTGATATTTCCAAGCTTCGTTATCACAAAATTATTCTGATGACCGATGCGGACGTGGATGGTGCACATATTAGTACTTTGTTGCTCACTTTCCTTTACAGATTTATGCCTGAATTAATTAAACAGGGTCATGTATATCTGGCAAAACCTCCTCTTTATAAGCTGGAGAAAAACAAAAAGGTTTGGTATGCCTACAGTGATGAAGAATTAGACAATATTTTAAAGGAAGTAGGTCGTGACCAGAATAATAAGATTCAGCGTTATAAAGGTTTGGGTGAGATGGATGCAGAGCAGTTGTGGGAGACCACCATGGATCCGGAGCGGAGAATTTTACTTCGTGTGAATTATGATGAAGAAATGGAATCTGAAATTGATTTAACATTTACCACTCTGATGGGTGACAAGGTAGAGCCTAGACGTGAATTCATCGAAGAGAATGCGAAATTCGTTAAAAATTTGGATATCTAACGAGACAAGTAGACGAATATCATGCTTGCATGATAATTCGTATATTTGGCGAGTAGCCTCCATGAGTGTAGGCGAAGCCGTAGCGAATGGAGGTTTCTACGAAGTAGAAAAAGATATCCAAAAGGAGTGAATTTTCCACGAAGTAGAAAAGATATCCAAAGGGAATGAGGTTTCTACGAAGTAGAAAGATATCCATATAGAATGAGGGAATATAATGAACGACGATATTTTTGATAAAACAGATGAAGTGGAAATAGATAAAGTCCAGGAAGTGGATTTGAAGGAAAGAATGGAAACCTTCTATATTGATTATGCCATGAGTGTAATTGCAGCCCGTGCACTTCCTGATGTAAGAGACGGACTAAAGCCCGTACAGAGACGTGTACTCTATTCCATGATTGAATTAAATAACGGTCCTGACAAGCCTCACAGAAAGAGTGCCCGTATTGTAGGTGACACCATGGGTAAGTACCACCCTCATGGTGACAGCTCTATTTATGGTGCGTTGGTAAATATGGCACAGGATTGGTCCACCAGATATCCCTTGGTAGATGGTCATGGTAATTTTGGTTCCATGGACGGTGATGGTGCTGCAGCGATGCGATATACTGAGGCACGACTTTCCAAGATTTCCATGGAATTATTGGCTGATATCAATAAGGATACAGTAGATTTTGTACCTAACTTCGATGAAACAGAGAAGGAACCGGTAGTTTTACCCAGCAGATATCCCAATCTTTTGGTAAATGGTACCACCGGTATTGCAGTAGGTATGGCTACCAATATTCCTCCTCACAATCTCCGGGAAGTAGTAAATGCGGTAGTAAAGATTATTGATAATAAGGTCAATGAGGATAGAGAGACTTCCATTGATGAAGTACTTGAAATTGTAAAGGCTCCCGATTTTCCTACCGGTGGCTTAATTATGGGTACCAGTGGCTGTGATGAGGCATATCGCACCGGCCGCGGCAAAATCCGTGTCCGTGCAGTGACCAATATAGAGACTCTTCCTAACGGAAAGAGCCAGATTATTGCTACCGAATTACCTTATATGGTAAATAAAGCCAATCTGATTATTAAGATTGCTGAATTGGTTAAGCTAAAGAAAATTGATGGTATTACTGACATCCGCGATGAATCAAATAGAGAAGGTGTCCGTGTTGTAATTGAATTGCGCAGGGATGTAAATGCTAATGTTATTTTAAATCAGCTTTATAAGCATACCCAGTTGCAGGATACCTTTGGTGTGATTATGCTGGCTCTGGTTAATAATGAGCCCAAGGTTATGACATTACTGGAAATGCTTCAGTACTATTTGAAGCATCAGGAAGATGTGGTAACCCGCAGAACCAAATACGAATTAAACAAAGCAGAAGAAAGAGACCACATTTTACAAGGTTTGTTAAAAGCTTTGGATTTCATTGATGAAGTGATTTCCATTATCCGTGGTAGTCAGAATGCACAGATTGCAAAGGAAAGATTAATGGAGAGATTTGAGCTTTCTGAAGCTCAGGCTCAGGCAATTGTAGATATGCGTCTCCGTGCTCTGACCGGCTTGGAAAGAGAGAAGCTTTTAAATGAGCATAATGAGCTGGTTGCGAAGATTGCTGAATTAAAGGCTATCCTGGCAGATGAGAAATTGCTACTTGGTGTTATTAGAGAAGAAATTCTTTTCACTGCTGATAAGTATGGTGATGACAGAAGAAGTAAGATTGGTTTTGATGAATTTGATATTTCTATGGAGGATTTGGTTCCCAGAGGAAATACAGTTATCGCTATGACCAGCTTAGGATATATCAAGAGAATGACTGTGGACAATTTCAAGTCCCAGCATCGTGGCGGTAAGGGTATCAAGGGTATGCATACCATTGAAGATGATTATATCGAAGATCTGCTGATGACCACCACCCACCATTATTTGAATTTCTTTACCAATCTTGGTCGTGTATACAGATTAAAGGCTTATGAAATTCCTGAGGCAGGCAGAACTGCCAGAGGTACAGCAATTATCAATCTGTTACAGCTGGTACCCGGTGAGAAGATTACCGCTATGATTCCTATTAAGGAATATACGGATGAAAAGAATCTTTTTATGGTAACTAAAAACGGTATTGTAAAGAAGACAGGATTGTCCGAATTTGCCAATATCCGTAAGAATGGTCTGACTGCAATCAATTTGCGTGATGATGATGAATTAATTGAAGTAAAGACTACTACCAAGGATAGTGAAATCTTCCTGGTGACCAAGAATGGTATGTGTATCCGTTTCAAGGAGACCGATGTAAGAGCTACCGGTAGAGCTACTATGGGTGTCATCGGTATGAATCTGGATGACGGCGATGCGATTGTAGGCATGCAGCTGAATACGCAGGGTGATTCTTTACTGATTGCTTCTGAAAATGGTATGGGTAAGCGTACCATGATGGAGGAATTCAATGTACAGCACCGTGGCGGTAAGGGTGTAAAATGCTACAAGATTACTGAAAAAACCGGTGATGTGGTAGGTGTAAAGGCTGTTACCGATGAGCATGAGATTATGATGATTACCAATGAAGGTATTATTATACAGATTCCTATGTCAGATGTATCCACTCTTGGACGTATTACTTCCGGTGTGAAGCTGATGAATCTGGAAAATGGTGTCAAGATTGCACAGATTGCTAAGGTAAGGGATAAGGTAGAATCTTCCGTAAATGATGAATCTGAAGAAATAGATGTAGAATCTTTAGAAGATGTCGGAAATGAGGAAGAATTATAATTACGCAGCGTATGCTCGTAGATAAGAAGGGGGCTCCTAAATTGAGCCCTCTTCTTTATTTTATCCAAAATTAGTCTTGCATTATTATTTTTTAGTGCTATGATTATAAATTGTGTGAAATATTAATATGAACTGTTCAGCAGAAAACAAAGGGACTGTGTTACAGTTGTTTTCTTTTCTCTTGAACAACGGGCCGCTTCGCGGCAGAATGAGAGGGAAAGATGGAAAGCTTTGAATTATTTAAAGATTTAGCTATTATTGTAGTATTTGCGAAAGTATTCGGTATCATCGCCAGAAAGCTGAAGGCACCTCAGGTAGTAGGTGAGATTATTGCCGGTTTGCTCATAGGTCCTTCCGTGTTGGGTTTGGTACAGCAGACAGACTTTTTGATGCAGATGGCAGAAATCGGTGTGGTACTGTTGATGTTCTCCGCAGGTTTGGAGACCAATATTAAGGATTTGTTGAAAACCGGTCCTATTGCATTATTGATTGCCTGCGCCGGTGTATTTGTACCCTTGGTGGGTGGTGCTCTGTTATATATGGGCTTTTATGGTGTATCCCCCTGGGGCTCCGAGGAATTTTTCAAGGCAGTATTTATCGGTGTGATTATGACTGCTACCAGTGTAAGTATTACAGTGGAATCTCTGAAGGAACTGGGCAAACTGAAGGGCAAGGTTGGTACTACAATCTTAAGTGCTGCGATTATTGATGATGTTATCGGTATTATCGTGCTGACCTTTGTGATTGGTTTTAAAAATCCCGATTCTAATCCCGGAAAAGTTATAATTTCCACTATTTTGTTCTTTATATTAGCACTGATTGTGGGTTATATTTTATATAAGGTATTCAAGTATCTGGATAACCGTTATCCTCATACCCGAAGAATCCCTATCTTAAGTCTGGCACTTTGCTTTGCCATGGCTTATGTGGCAGAAGTATACTTTGGTATTGCGGATATTACCGGTGCTTATGTGGCAGGTATTATCCTGTGCTCCATCCGGGATTCTGAGTATATCGCAGAAAAGATGGATATCAATTCCTACATGCTTTTCGGTCCTGTATTCTTTGCAAGTATCGGTTTGAAGACCAGTATCGATAATATGAGTGCAGAGATTCTGTTATTTGCAGTAGGTTTTGTACTGGTAGCTTTGATTACCAAGATTATCGGCTGCGGTTTGGTATCCAGATTGTGTAGATTTAGTGGTGCCGATTCTCTGAAAATCGGTGTAGGTATGATGACCCGTGGAGAGGTGGCACTGATTGTATCCCAGAAGGGTCTGGCAGTAGGTTTATTAAGTCCTGTATATTTTACAGCAGTGATTTTATTGATTATTGTATCCAGTATTTCTACACCCATTATCATGAAAATACTTTATGCACGGGATGATAAAAAGCAGCAATTAGAAAATGCATAAGATGAATACCTCAGAAACTTTATGAACCCTTCTCAATCAGATGTAAGGAAATATCTATGATAGATAATAAAGCTTTTGAAGATGCAAAGGAAAAAATTATAGGCGTGGATAGGCAACGACTGGGTATCGGTACCCTGTCGGAGAAGACTGTCCACGCCATTTTGAAAAATTATTATGAGCCGGATGAGGATCATCAGGAAATCCCTATTGAGAATTATGTGGCTGATATTTATCATGAGGGCTCCATAATGGAGATACAGACCCGCAGTTTTAATGCTATGCGTAATAAATTGCGGGCATTTCTGCCTCTGTATCCGGTGACTATTATTTACCCCATTCCCCGGGAAAAATGGCTCATCTGGATTGATGAAGAGACGGGACAGCTGAGCAATAAGCGCAAGTCTCCCCTAAAGGGCAATGGTTATACAGTATTTCCGGAGCTTTACAAGATTAAGATGTTTCTGAAGGACCCGAATCTGCGGTTTAAACTGGTGCTACTGGATATGGAGGAGTATCGTCTGCTGAACGGATGGAGCAAGGATAAAAAGAAAGGCTCCAGTCGCTTTGACCGGATTCCTATTCAGCTGGTAGAGGAAATAGATATCGAATGTCTGCAGGATTATATGCAGTTCGTACCCTATGATTTGCCGGAGGAATTTACGGTAAAGGAATTTGCCAAGTCCGCCCATATTCCGGCCAGGAGAGCCCAGGTGGTGGTGCATATATTGGCATATGTGGGTGTGATTGAGCAGATTGGGAAGAAAGGGAATGCGTATTTGTATCAGGTGAGGGAGTAAATGGATTTTTTAATTAATAAAAATATAGAACTGTTTATTATAAATTGTGCAAGTGCACTTGCACAATTTAATTACATTTATATTTTTCCATAAATTTTGATTCTATGTCAGTAATAGATGGCATGGTTTTTTGTAGTTCATCCGGCAAAACATCTAATAATTTATATTCACTTACGCCTATTGGTTTTGTCATATCTTTTAAACTGTATTCTGCAATAACTTTGTTCTTATCTTTACAAAGGATTAATCCAATTGAGGGATTATCCTTTTCATCTTTTATTTTCTCATCTAAAATAGACAAGTAGAAATTCATTTTACCTGCATATTCCGGTACAAAACGTCCTGTTTTTAAATCAATGGCAACAAAGCAATGTAGCTTAAAATTATAAAAAAGTAAATCAATATAAAATTCATTGTCACCTATTTTTAAGGGATATTGTTCACCTATAAATGCAAATCCTGTTCCCAACTCTAACAATAATTTTGAAAGATTTTAACTAATTCATGTTCAATATCTGTTTCTATCATTTTTTCACGCATACCAACAAAATCAAATATATAAGGATCCTTCATTGTTTGAATTGCAAGTTCACTTTGATTATCAGGTAAACGGTTGTTAAAATTTTGAGTTTTATCTCCTAATTGTCTTAAATACAAATTAGATTCTATTTGTAATACTAGAATATTATGTGACCATCCATTCTCAATTGTCTTTTGTACATACCATATATATTGTTCTTTTTTTCTAACTTTGTCCATTAGAGCAATATGGTGATACCATGTTAAAGCTCCTAAATTGTATTTTTCAATATCATTCTCATTAAAAAGCGTTGCAAATTTTTTCATATATTTTAAATTTCTAACGGAAAATCCAGTAGAATTAGGAAATTCTCTTTTAATATCTTTTGCTAAATTATCTATAAATTTATTACCCCACTCGCTTTTTAAGATAATCAAATTTCCTATTTGGCAATTTCTTTTTATTAATATGTAATTTGTATTTAGTATAGCATTATACTGAGCTTTTCTAATAAAAATAAAAGCAGCTTTAAGAATTTCATTATATTCATTATCATTTTGTAGCATCAAAATCCTCCTAATAATATGATGAGATATAATTTGTAAGTTTGGGAAAAAGTGAAAATACTTTTGTAAAATAGAGATTCTTAGAATAATGGATGTGTTCATATATAGACTTACTATTAAAAGTAATATGAACATCTATAACTATATATTATTAACATCCTTTAAGGAAATAGTAAAAAAGATACACAAAGAAATAAGAAAAAAAGACTTGCATAATTTTGGAAAAAGTCTTAGTATATAAAACTATAAAGACTAGACTATGAGAAAGGAGGTAAACAAAATGTTACACGCGATTAATTTTAGACATGAAGTCAGAAACATTTCACAGATTACCTCGGGTTCTCATATGCGAAGAAGCTCCTGCATGGGCTCCGGCAACGCCGGAGATTTTGGTTGCAGCATCCAGTGGATGCCTGCAGGATTTCGTAATATGATTGTATGATTTTGAAGCCGTGGTAATTGTACCACGGCTTTTTTGTATCTCGAAAAATCTCACCAAGTGCTGACGTTTTTCAAGGGTCCTTAGTAGAACATAAAATGTCCATGAATTGGACGAACAGTTCAGATTCAAAAACGAAAAGAAACTTAAAATATCAAGAGAGATATGGAAATAAGTAGGAAAATAGAAAAGAGAGGAAACAAAATGTCCAATCAAAATAACTATAAAATTATCCACCTTCCCAAGGAACAGTGGACTGATTACAAGATACCCATGAGATATACCACCCATGAATATTTTGATGTGGTAATGAAGGAAGAAGAAAACAAATTTACTGTAGAACTGGAAAAGAAACCACTGGAAACACCCATCAGTCACTACCCGGAGGAGTATGATTTCCCGGACAGACTATATCAGGATTGCTGGCCGAAGGCCTGTGCCTGGGGTGTGTTGGATGAAAAGGAAGAGCTCATTGCCTGCATCGAGACCTGTCCGGAGGAATGGTTCAATAGGTTGAGAGTATGCGAATTGTGGGTCCATGAGAATTACCGCAGACAGGGCATTGCACATCGGTTGATGGCGGTGGCCAAAGAGCAGGCCCGATTGGAACGGAGACGGGCCATTATATTGGAGACCCAGTCCTGCAATGCGGGGGCCATTGCTTTTTATCGTCAGGAGGGCTTCACCCTTATCGGTTTTGATTCTTGCTGTTATAGTAACAGGGACATTGAACGGAAGGAAGTGCGCATGGAGCTGGGTATCCTGTATCAGAAACCGGCCAAGCTAACCCGGCAGGATGTAGAGATTCGCATGGAGACGGAGGCGGACTATCATGCCACGGAAGCCATGACCCAGAGAGCCTTTTGGAATCTGCATCACAAGGGCTGTGATGAGCATTATCTGGTACATAAGATGCGTCAGCATCCCGCTTATTTGCCGGAGCTGTCCAGAATTGCAGTGAAGGATGGGGAAGTCATTGGATGTATCTGTTACTGCAAGTCCTGGTTGGAAAAGGATGGTGTACGGACAGAGGTAACCAATTTTGGTCCTTTATGTGTGGACCCCAGATATCAGGGCATGGGCGTAGGTGAACTGCTACTGGCGGAGACCATACCCCTGGCAAAGGCAGCAGGGTTCCCGGGCATTTTGATTTTTGGAGAGCCGGGGTATTATCCTTTGCATGGTTTTGTAACCAGTGACAAATTCGGCATTACCAATTTTTACGGAGAAAATTTTGATGCCTTTATGGCTTATGAATTGATACCCGGTGCACTATCTGCCATAGGGGGCAGATTTGTGGAGCCGGATGTATTCGAAAATCTACCCAAAGAGGAAGTAGAAGAATACAATAAAAAGTTCCCCTACATGGAGAAGCAATATTTCCCCATGCAGTGGGACTGATGAATGTATATAGACAGGGGAAGATGGGTCTATTTGCATAAATACATGTGAGGAGGAAGTTGTTATGAAAAAAGGAATGGAGGCATTCCGCAACAATCTGTATGCGCTAAAGCTCTTATGGCGCATCTGTCCCAGCCGGGTGATTCATATTGCGGTAATCCGGTTTTTGGGATATTTCGAGTGGCTGTTTTACAGTGCGTTTTTCATGCGTTATGTAATCAACGCCCTAGAGACCGAGCAGGAATTTTCATCCATTATGATGTTTCTGTGCATTACCGTAACGGTATTTGCCAGTGTGTCTCTGTACAACAGTTATTTTAACGGCAAGGTAGTCCCCATTACCCAGATTATTGTGAATAAGGGACTGAATAAGATCCTGTTCCGGAAATCCCGGAAGGTGGAGCTGGCCTGCTTTGAGGATAGTGAATTTTACAACAAATATACCCTGGCTATGGAGCAGGCAGACCAGAGATTGACCGACACAGTGGATGTGGTCTGCGGTGTATTCTTCGGAGTCATTGCTACGGTGGTGTCCTTCTGGCTGATGTATGATGTGGACAAGCTGTCGGTGCTCTTTGTATTGTTCCCGGTTATCGGTAATTTCGTATTCAACAGTAAGCTGAGCAAAATCGAATTTGAAAGAAACAAGGATTTGGCACCTCATAATCGTAAGGTGGCTTATGTAAACCGTGTCATGTACCTGACTGACTATGCCAAGGAGGTACGCCTGACGGATGCTTTTGCACTGATGAAGCGTCATTATAAGGACGCCATTCATGGCATGGTGGAGGTGACCAAGAAATACACCCCCAAGGCAGTGGTTTATCATTGGTTCCGGGTCATGTTTACCTTTACCTTCATCTTTGAAGGTCTGCTGATTTACGGTGCTTATCGTACTCTGGTGAGCCATACCATGGACCTGGCCCAGCTGGCGGTGATCACCAGTATGATGGTATCCTCCACCTGGATACTGATTGGATTTACAGAGTCTCTCATGACCTGTTTTAAAAACGGTCTCTTCGTAAACAATCTGCGAAATTTCCTGGAGTATGAGGAAAAGCTGCCGGAGGATTACGATGGTGCAGACCCGGGGGATGAGATTCAGTGTATTGAGTTTCGGGATGTTAGCTTTTCCTATAAGGATGAGCAGGTCATCCATCACCTGTCCTTTGAAATCCGGGGAGGCAAGACCTACGCCCTGGTAGGACATAACGGTGCCGGTAAATCCACTATTATTAAGCTGTTGCTGAGGCTTTACGACCCCACGGAGGGTGAAATCTTTTTAAACGGCAGAAATATCAAGGAATACAATCTGCAAAAATACCGTCAGCTTTTTGCTACGGCATTTCAGGACCACCAGATGTTTTCCCTGTCTGTCATGGAAAATGTATTGATGCGTCGTGGCACGCAGGCAGATGAGGAGCAGGTGGTAAAGGCTCTGAAGCTGGCGGGAGTGTATGACAAGGTCATGTCCTTGCCTAAAGGCCTGAATACCATTTTGACCAAGGAATTTGCAGAGGACGGCGCAGTACTGTCCGGTGGTGAGTACCAGAAAATCGTGGTGGCCAGAGCCTTTGTGAAAAAGTGCCCGGTGAAGATTTTTGATGAGCCCTCCAGTGCTTTGGACCCTATTGCAGAATACAAGCTCTTTGACAATATCCTAAAAAGCAGTCAAGACAAGACTATGCTGTTTATCTCCCACAGATTATCCTCTGTACAAAATGCGGACTGGGTATTGATGCTGGAGGACGGAACGGTGAAGGAGGAGGGTACCCATCAGATGCTGATGCAGAAGAAGGGACTTTATGCAGATATGTACGAAAAGCAGGCAGAGAATTACCTGGCCACCTCCCCCGGAGAAATGACAGAAGGAATCTTTGCTGGCGCACAAAGTTCCTGCAGATAGAATGCCGCTAACGCGGCGGAAAGTGAGAAGACATGAAAAGAGTATGGGAAAACCACATGTTTTTGTGGAGATTATGTTTTAAAACCGCCCCGGGATATATGATCTATTTCTTGTATGATGCATTCCGTTATCAGTTTATTATTTTCCTGGAGCACACCCTGGGTATCCAGTATGTGCTGCACTGTGCGGAATACGGGGAGCCCTTTTGGAAGGCCTTCCTGGTCATTGGAGTCATCCTATTGATTAACATGATTCAGATTATTCCTGACGGATATTTTATCCATGGCTCCACCTTCCGGGTGAAGCCCAAGATTTACAAAGCCTTGAAGGAAAAAATGTATGAAAAAGCAGCCCAGCTAGACCTGTCCTGCTACGACAATCCCAAGTATTACAATGATTTCGTGCTGGCAGTGGCAGAGGCGGAGACCTCCATCGAGCGTTTCCTGACCCTATTAAATAGTATCGTTCAGAGTATTACCATCATTATTACCACAGGTGTATTCTTCCTGCTGACAGATGCGGTGGGTATCCTGTTTGTACTGGCATCCTTTGTGATGAATTTCCTGCTGGCCAAGGTACTGAACAAGCTGAACTACGAAGTACGGTTAAAGGTCAATCCTTGGGAGCGTAAGCGCAATTACGTGAGCAGAGTATTTTACTTAAATGATTATGCCAAGGAGCTGCGACTCCACTCGGAGGTGGGAGATATCCTGGAGAAGGATTTTGAGGAAGCCAATGAGGAAATGCTGGATATTCAACGAAAGGTATCCAAAAAGCGCGTGGGTCTCACCTTTGCCCAGGGATATCTGGCAGGCGACTTCATTATCGACGGATTATATATCGCTTACCTGATTTTCCAGGCAGCAGTATTACATACCATTGATTACAGTAGCGCGGTGGTACTGTTTAACCGTACCGGTAGCCTCCGTCGAGGCATGAGAGGTATTGCGGAAATCGCACCCAAGGCCAATGAAAACAGCTTGTATGTGGACAAAATCCGCAGCTTCCTGGAGTATGAGCCGGAGATTAAGCACGGTATTGGTGACATCGTACCCGTAGGTGCAGGAGAAATCAGCCTGCAAAATGTAAGCTTCCGCTACACACCGGAGTCAGAGGAAATCCTTCATGATATTACCTTGGAAGTAAAGGCCGGTGAAAAGATTGCTATCGTAGGTTACAACGGAGCGGGCAAAACTACCCTGATTAAATTGCTTATGAGATTGTATGATCCCAGTGAGGGAAGTATCCGCTATCATGGCAGAGATATTAAGGACTATGATTTGGACGATTACCATAAGCGTATCGGTGTAGTTTTCCAGGATTACAAGATGTACGGCGCATCCCTGCTGGAGAATGTGGTATTGGACGATGTGCAGGATGCGGAAGAAGAGGCAGCAGCAGTCACCGTTGCTTTGGAGCACAGTGGATTCGGGGAGCGATTGGCGGCACTGCCCCAGGGACTGGATACCCCCATTACTACGGAGTTTGATGAGAAGGGTGTAAACCTATCCGGCGGCGAGAGCCAGAAGGTGGCCATTGCCAGAGCCTTTTACAAGCAGGCGGATATTCTGGTCATGGATGAGCCCTCCAGTGCTTTGGACCCCATCGCAGAGTACAATCTGAACCGGGCAATGCACGAGGCGGCTGTAAATAAGACTGTATTCTACATTTCCCACCGTCTGTCCACCACTCGTGATGCGGACCGTATCATCATGCTGGAGCATGGAAGCATCATTGAGCAGGGTACCCACGCCCAGCTGCTGGCCATGAACGGACAGTATGCCCGGATGTGGCACGCTCAGGCCGGAAAATACGGGGGATGAGAAAGAAAAAATATTTAATTTAGAGGGAAGGTAATATTATATGGAAGGCTATATTCATTTTTTACTAATTGTTTTTAGAATTTTATTTTGTCTGGGAGTGGTAAGTGCAGTAATAGCGGCGATTCTGGCAAAGAGAGGAAAACACCCGGTACTTGCAGTACTTCTGGCAATTGTAAGCTGGGTGGGAATTTATATTCCTCTGCTGTATCAAATAAGTAATAGGGTGGCATATATTGTAGCAATTATAATGGGAATCTATGTGGCCGCAATTCTGATTTGGTCTGTAGTGAGTAATAAGAAGGTAAAGAAGAATTAGTAAGAGGAAAATAAAATGAAATACACAATAACGCAGGAGCGATTAACAGCTAAGGAATACATCGATTTTTTGAAGAAAACGGACCTTGGCTCCCAGTATCCCAAGGAAAGATTTGAACAAAGAATCGATACCTTGGTAAATAGGGTCTCCATCAGTTTGGTGGCCAGAGATGAAGCCGGGGAAATCATAGGAGTATGCTTCGGTATCACTGATTTTGCTTACTGGCTGTTCATAACGGATTTGGGTGTTGTCCGTGAGCATACGGGAAAAGGAATCGGTAAAGCATTGGTTAGAAAATTACATGAATTGGCAGGAGGAACGGATAATATCATCATGTATACCTGTGTCAATGAAAATGCCATTCCCTTTTATGAAAAAATCGGAATGTGGAAGCCCAATGATGTGATGGTTTATAACCATGTAGAATGGACAGATTTTACAGTGGAGTAATGCTAAAAGCATAAAATGAACGGAAAAAGAGGTACTTAAAATGCTTTGGATAGTTTTGAAATGGGTTGGACTGATATTAGTAGCCCTTGTAATTGTAGTGATTGGTTTTGTAACGATTGCCCGCATAACTACATATTTTGCAAATCGTATTACATCAGAAAATGGCATTGACGAGAGTGTCTATGTGCCCTTAGGTGGTCAGGAGCAGTATCTGCGTATCCGGGGAAAGGACCGGGGCAATCCGGTGATTGTATGGCTCCATGGTGGCCCCGGGGGCCCCGATGGATTCCTGTACCATGTGTTTTCCAAATATCTGGTGGCGGATTATACCATTGTCAGCTGGGACCAGAGAGGCTGTGGCAAAACCTATTACCACAACCGCAAAACAGACCCTACCAATGAGACCGTAAGTTTCCGGCAGGCCATGGAAGATTTGGACCAATTGGTAGATTATGTGCGGGAGCGTTTTGAGGTAGAGAAGGTGATACTGGTGGGACACTCCTATGGTACCATGCTCGGTAGTAAATATGCTTTGGAGAATCCACTCAAGGTGGCGGCATATATCGGTATCGGACAAGTAGTGACTATGGAGAGTGAAATCTACAGCTATCAGGATGCCCTTGCAAAGGCCCGGGACCTGGGCCGGGATACGAAAGCCATGGAAGATGCCTATAAGGACTTCATGGCAGAAAAGAGCCTGCTAAATAAGGTAAACCTACGGCGCTTTGTATACCCCTATCATATTCCGCCCAAACAGGCCAACCAGATATGGCTTGCCTTGTGTTCTCCCTACTTAGGTGTGGATAATATACGCTGGTTCCTGAAAGCAAATACCGATGTGCAAGAGTACATTAAGCTGAATAAGCCGTTGTTTGATTATTTGGACGAGACAGATGTGCGTGATTATGGCTTGGAATATCAGGTGCCGGTAGGCTTTATCTCCGGCTCCGAGGACTGGTCCACACCGGTAAAGTATGTGGAAGATTATTATGAGATGATTACTGCTCCCAAGAAGAGCATTTATCAATTGAAGGATTGCGGGCATAGTCCCCAAATGGATGCACCGGAAGAATTTTGTAAGGTGCTGAAGGGAATGTTGGAGGAGTATTTATGACACATACAGAAAAGGCAGGCAAGTTATTTAAGGAAAAATTCCATTGCTCACAGGCTGTATTAGCAGCCTTTGCAGAGGAAATCGGATTGACGGAGCAGCAGGCCCTTAAGCTGGGTGGTTGCTTTGGAAGCGGTATGCGCAGGGGTGAAGTCTGCGGAGCCTGTATAGGAGCACTAATGGTATTAGGTATGAAGTATGGGCAATACGAGGTAGAAGATGTGGAAAGTCGCCTGACATGTAATGGGATAACAGAAGCATTTTTAGAAGCTTTCCGCCAGGAAAACGGTTCTTACTTGTGTAATGAATTGCTTAACAGTGATATGACCACAGAAAGTGGACGAGCTTATGCGAGAGAGCATAAACTGTTTACGGAATTTTGTCCCAAAATGGTAAGTTCTGCGGTAAGAATTCTGGAACAATTTATGAACAAATAGAATATAGAGGGAAAACACTATGGCTAACTTAATCATTGTATGTGGGCCCCAGGCAGTAGGTAAGATGACCGTGGCAGAGAGCCTGCGGGATAAATTGAAATATAATTTCATGATGAATCATGACAGTATTGAAATGTCAGATAAAATCTTTGGTTTCGCCACACCCGCCCAGAAGGAGTTCAATGCCATCTTTCGGGAAAAGGCATTTGAGCTGGCAGTGAAGCACGACGTGGATTTACTATTTACCTATGTATGTGCCTTTGAACTGGCCCAGGAACGGGAATATCTGACCGGTTTGGCTGATTTATTTCAGTCTAACGGAGGAAACTTCTATTTTGTGGAGCTGAGTGCAGACCTGGAGACCAGACTGGTCAGAAACGAGACACCCCATCGGCTGGAGAAGAAAGCCTCCAAGAGAGATGTGGAGTGGAGCAAGTCCAATCTCTTGAAGGATGTAAAAAATCACAGACTAAACTCTGAAGAGGGTGAGACCTGGTTTGAGAATCATATAAAAATCGATAATACCTATCTGGAACCGGATGAGGTGGCGGATATGGTCATTAAAAGATTCCATTTGGTGGCCAACGATAAGGAAGAAAAGGAATACCGGTTTGGGGTGTAAAAGCAGGAGGCAAAACATGAACGTATTAGAGGCGATTCAAAGGAGACATAGTTATCGGGGAAAATACAAATCAGAACCGGTACCACGGGAGGATTTGATTACAATTATGCAGGCGGGTCTGTCTGCACCTTCAGGCTGTAACAAACAAACCACCAGCCTGATTGCAGTGGACGATCCGGAAATGCTGAAAAAGCTGCATGGGGTGATAGATCCTCCGGTGGGGGAAACAGCACCCGCAATGATTTGTATTTTGACCAGAAGAATCAACGCTTATCGTGACAAATGTTTTGCTGTTCAGGATTATTCTGCTGCTATAGAGACTATGTTGCTTGCTATTGTAGAGCTGGGATATCAAAGCTGTTGGTATGAAGGGCATATTACAGATGAGGACAAAATAGGCTATCAGATGGCTCAAATACTGGGCGTTCCTGAGGAATATGAACTGGTTTGTTTCCTTCCTGTGGGTATTGCGGAATCAGAACCGATACCTCCCCGGAAAAAGGATTTTGAAGAACGTGCCTGGTTCAATTCATTTCCGAAAAAGCATTGATTTGAAGGTTACCTTCTCGTAAGAGAAACGGAGACTTGGAGGAATACATAATGAGAGATGTACATGTTCACTTTTTACATGGAAATCCTATAGGCTATCGTATCGATTTTTTTGAGGGATTTATTAAAGTCGCACAAGCCGCAGGACTTGACGAAATATACCTGCTGGAGCATACCCATCAATTTACAGAGTTTGAGAGCGTGTACGAACCAATCAGGTCATACAACGATTTTCAAAACAACTGGATAACTGAAAGAATGAACGGGTCCATAGAGGAGTACATTGATTTTATTAAAAGAGTAAAAGATACTAAATACCCCGTAAAGGTGAAGTTTGGTCTTGAAGTCTGCTATATTCCTGAAACTGCGGACATTTTAGCCGATATTCTTAAAAAATATGATTTTGATTTTCTTACAGGCTCTGTACATTGGATTGATGGCTGGGGATTTGACCATATGGGACAAAAAGAGCTTTGGAAAAGCAAGAATGTGGAAGAAGTATATAAAAGATATTATGACATTATGTTTCGGTTGTGTGAAAGCGGTTTATTTAACGGGCTTTCCCATCCTGACTCAATCAAGTGCTTTGGCTATAAACCGGATATGGATTTAACGGAATATTATAATAAATTAGCTATGCTGTTAAATAAACACGGTATGTATGCTGAGAATAGTGGAGGGTTGCAATTAAATTACAGCCCGGACATTGAACTGGGTTTAAATCCTCAATTATTATCTATTCTTAGAAAAAATAATGTGCAAATCGAGACTGCTTCTGATGCACACAAACAAAGCGATGTTGGAGCAAATATCCCGGAACTCGAAAAGATGCTTAGAATTTAGTAATGAAGAAAGTATTTATTTTGGAATACGGAAATTTAAAGGTTCAACTACCCTAATTCATATGGAGAATGATATAAATGACAAAAAAGAAAAAAAGAATATTGATTGTATCAATTGTAATTACTTTGATTATCTTAATTGTTGTGGCTTTGTATGTAAATCTCAAGGTATTTACGGTCAAAAAGGTTCTAATGTCAGAAGAACAAGAAGTGTATATTATAGGGACATTTCATACAGAACATTTTGAACGATATGCAAATTATTCAATAGAGGAAATGATAAATGCTATAAATAGTATTGAACCTGATGTTGTATTCATTGAAGCAAGAGAAAATAGTTTTACAGAATATGGAGTTGTAGATGGACCGATAGATATGTGCGTAGCTTATAGTTATTGTACTGACAATAACATTCCTGTCGAAATGATTGATTATTGGGAAATTACGAATGATTCTAAAACTAATAGTACAACAACCGAAAGAGATGATCACATACATAATAACATTATGGAAAAGCTTGCTAATTATGAAAACAAAAGAATTCTGGTTGTATGTGGATTCGGGCATTTGAACGCTCAAACAGAGCGATTGATTGAAACGGGTGGTCAAAAACAGCATATTAGTCATAAAAGTGATTTGTTCAAAGGAGTAAACGAGGAATTTGTTTATCCGAGTACACTCTGTGATGTGTGGGAAAAAAGAGTTCTTTTCTACGCACATACGGTTCCGCAGCTGGTTCAAGAAAATGACGCCTTGAATGAAGAAACTAAAGCAAATTGGCCTGAGGATGTAGATGATTCCTTCTACAACTGGCAGATGAAATATTGCGAACTGTTCGAGGCAAATAATTTGTATATTGACTAAGCATATGCATTTTGCGGTCGGGTATTAATTAGTTCAATTGCCCGATCGAATCATATTTTTTTTTAGATTAGTCGGGTGCCCAACATTAGAAATACCCGACCGTTTTTAAGATTTTGGTTTTTCAGTCGGGCACTTTACAGTCATCTGCCCCGACTAATTCTTGTATATTGCTTGTTTAATCGGGCCAACTCACTTTCACAACCCCGACTAATTTATATATTTAATGATTCCGGTCGGACATAAGCCATAATAGTTACCCGACCGGAACAGAGGAATATACAAAGCAGTCGGGCAGGAGCCGATTCTTGTGTCCGACTAAATCTGTTGGTTCTTATATTTAGTCGGGGAATTGCTATTGTCGGTTCTATTTCCAATATGTAGAACAGTTAGAAAAATATGAATTTATTTAGTTTGGAGGGCTAAAAGTGATAACAGACACATTTGAAAATTTATCAGAAGAAATAATTAAAGTTAATCGTAATGAGAATGCAGTTAAAGTGGATGCTTGTATTCTTACTTTTTATCATGTGATTTTAAATTATGTTTTAGAGAATTTTGAATGTGAAAAAATTGGAGATTTATTTTCTTCAAATGGTGCTAATCCTGTTTACGGGTTCAAATATGAAGATAGATACTTTGCAGTATATATGTCCTATGTTGGAGCGCCAGGGTGTGTCGCTGATATAGAAGATACACTCTCAATTATTAACACTGACAAATATGTAGTGTTTGGAGGTTCGGGATGTCTTAATAAGGAGATTGCCCGTGGCAAGATTATGATTCCTACATCCGCTTACCGAGATGAAGGAACATCTTATCATTATGCTCCCGCATCTGATTATATTGATGTTAAAAATGCAGATATAGTAGCTGAGTTTATGGAAAAAGTCGGATTACCTTTTGTCAAAGGTAAAACCTGGACGACAGATGCTGTACATAGAGAAACAAGAACAAACTTTGAAAAACGCAAAGCCGACGGATGTATATCTGTTGAAATGGAATGTGCGGCGGTTCAAGCCATGTGTAATTTCAGGAATCTAAATGCCTACTTTTTCTTTACCTGCGGTGATTTGTTAGATGCACCCAAATGGGATGAAAGAATGAAGAAAAATCAAAAAAAGCATACACAACACGATGCAGGACATTTTGACATCGCTCTTGAATTAGCTCGGTATATTGTGGAATAGAGTTTATAATAATTCCAATCATAATACAACTAATTAGTCAAAGAACAGAGAGCTTTGGGCTGATTTGCCCACTGAATTAGGATATAATGCATACTCAATTTCTCAATAATTTGTAAAGGAGAGAATCATATGAACATCAACGGGTACTTAGACTATATAAATAAGCCATGGGGAAGGTTGTTTTACAGATTGGTTTGGCATAACCTTGGATTTAAAGATAAAAAAATCTTGGATTTCGGAAGCGGTTTTGGCGTTACTGCAAACCATCTGGCAAAAGGTAATGCTGTAACGGCGGTGGAGCCAAACAGTGAACTTCTCGAGTATAGAATATGCGATAACCATTACGAGCAAATAATCGGAAGTATTGATAAACTGAAGGAAATGGAAGATGGTAGTTTTGATGTTATACTCTGTCACAATGTTTTGGAGTATGTTGAGCATCGGGCGGAGCTTATTGCTGAATTTCATAGGCTCTTGAAAAAGGACGGTATTTTATCAATCGTAAAGCATAATAAAAACGGTAAGATAATGCACAAAGCAGTCTTCGAAAACAATATTGACGAGGCGATGGCCCTTTTGAACGGCGAGAAAGCTACATCACAAAATTTCGGAACCATAGATGAATACGAAATCGAAGATTTGCAGGACTGTCTTACAGAAAGATTTGTTTTGGATAAAGTATACGCTATTCGCACTTTCTACGGAATACAGCCCAATTCCTTCAAATGTGAGCCCGACTGGGAAGAAAAAATGTTTCTGCTGGAATGTGCCGTGGAGGGTGATGCTGTATATGCGAATGTAGCATTCTTTCAGCATCTGCTTTTGAAAAGGATATAACATGGATATGAATATTAAAACCCTTACCTCCGCTGATGAGCTGTGGAGTAAAGTAAAAAAATATGCGGAAAACTGCTCCTGGGGAGCAGGAAAAGCTTTGGCACAAATGATGGACAAGGGTGCCTTTCAGAATTGGGAAAGAGTGGTAGCTGCTTTGGATGGAGAGGAAATTTGCGGATATTGCACCATTGCAAAGACGGACTGCATTCCGAATGTGGATTACACTCCTTATATCGGTTTTCTCTTTGTAGATGAAGCCTATAGGGGAAACCGTTTGAGCCGGCAAATCATCCTACATGCAATGGATTATTTGAAGTCTGTCGGTTTTGAAAAGGTGTATCTGGTAAGTGACCATGTAAATCTATACGAAAAATACGGTTTTGAAGTAATAGACCGTAAGATGGCCCCCTGGGGAGAGGAAGAAAAGATTTATATGCAGAAGCTAGGTTAATAAACAAAATGTAAAAAAAGGTGAAAAGTATGTGCTGGAAGAACAATCGGGTGTGATGGATTGGAGCATTGACAAAAACGGGAAGTAGCACATGACCTTATTGATAGTGATTACATTTCCTACCTTGCACTTGAGGAAGATAGAATAGTTGGTTTTATGAGTCTTGTAAAGGAATTAGTATCCCATCGGAGGAGAAAATCCATTTCTGCAAAGCTATGGGAGCAGATGTTACTGCTGATCCAATTATGTCCATTGCGAACGATGAACCGGACGATCTGCAGCTTGTTTGCCCCATTGCGTAAATAGGATGTTATAGAGGAGAACAATACGTGGAAATAAACAAAAATATTGAAGCATACAAGACGGATATAATTAAGATATCCTATGAAAGCTATACGAAAGAACTGGCTTATCTCAAATACATACCGGTAAAAACATTTGAGAATTTTGAGCAATATATGAATGAAAAAATGGAAAATATAAAAGGGCTTGTATATTTGGAAGAAGGTAAGTGTACAGCCTATCTTTTATATCATGAGTGGGAAGAAAATGCAGAACTACACTGCAGTATTCCGGAATATGGATATGGCTCAATTAGTAAAAATAGAGAAAAGACGATTAGCTATTTGTTTCAAACGCTGGCAGAGGATATCGTAAGCGGAAAAACAGTAAACTTTTCCGTTCATTTGTATGCCCATGACATTGAGATGCAGAGATTATTTTCCTATATGGAATTTGGAATACAAGCGGAAACAGGGATTCGTATTCTTAAAAACACTGATGTTATACCAACGGAGTGTATACGAGAATTGCAGAAGGAAGAAATTGAAGATAGGTGGAAAGATATTTGGTATTTACTGGAGAAACTGATTAAACATTTGAGAATGAGCCCTATATTTTATTCAGGAGAAGAATTTACAGAGGATGTATATAAAGAGTTTTTCCTAGATGTAGATACTAGAGTGTTTGTTGCCGAGGAAGATGGTAAAATGGTTGGGCTGATAGAAGCCAATAGGGATAATATACCCTTCTTGTTCCCAGATCATGAGGCAGCAAATGTAGGAGAGGTTTATGTATTACCTCAGTATCGGGGGAAGAATATTGCGCAAGCCTTATTATCTTACGCAAATCAGGCATTGTTACAAGATAATTATCAATATGTATGGGTGGAGCATGGAACGGCTAATCCCAATGCAAGATATTTTTGGAATCAATATTTTTCTACATATACGTATGAGATGATTCGAAAAATATAAAATTCATTTTGTAAGGAAATAGAAACTGGGAAGTTGTAGGAGGTTGTAATGGTAAATAATAATTGTCCTTGTAAAAAGAAAAAATGTGAGCGATATGGGAATTGTGATGCTTGTAGAGCTTATCATGCAGAATCTAAGCGGAAGCGTCCATGCGAAAGAACAAAAAAGAAAACATTTTGTCTGTTTCGCTTGCTGCAAATGATGAGGATACCGTTACAGTAAATCGTGCAGATTTTGAAGAGTTGTTACGTAATATCAACAATGTACAGCCCACAAGAGAAATGAGCGTAAATGATTATCCTACGGTCAAGCCGTATTACATTGTTGATATTCAAACTTCTGAAAGGGAATATTGTTACTTTATCTATGAGGATGGTACGCAGGTATATATTGAAATCCCATACGAAGGTATCTATAAATCGAATAGCCAAATGCTGGATTTTATTTTGAAGCATTATACAAAGTGATAAGTTCTGGTATTTAGAGGTAGAATATGCATTTATATTTGGGGGAGAAAAGAATTATGAATGCCAAATTGCTGGGATTTTTTAGTGGATTCCCAACACGTCACTTTACAGATAGTATTGCAGATGTGCTTAAGAAAGAATTGAATATTAGAGATAGTCTTGTGTTTATCAGTGCCCAGCCGGATAATTATGCGCAAAATGATGAGGATTCAAAAGGAATGCATGAGATGTTTGCCGAGAGAAATATGCCTTTTGCAAAGTACTGTGTGATTGACAATCGGACAAAAGCAGTTGATGCAGTAAGCCTAATCCGTGAGGCGTCTTGTATTTTCCTTATGGGAGGGAATGCAACAATGCAATTTAAGTTAATCTATGACAAAGGCATAGGGGATGAGATTCGTCGAAGCGGTGCGGTTATATTAGGCGTTAGTGCAGGTTCCATGAATATGGGAAAACATACCGTTGATATATATGAATCCCCTACTCCGTATGAGGGGCTGGGATTTGCGGATCTGACGATTAAGGCCCATTATCCGTTTATAGATGATACGCTGTTACAATCGCTGAAGCAGGCTTCTATGGAGCTTCCAATATGTCTCATGGAAGACGAGAGTGCAATTTTTATAAAAAAAGATAGTATTATGCAGATAGGAAAAATCCATCGAATGGTTAAGGGAGAAGTTAGTTCATTTACGCAGGAGCAATTGAAACAGGTAAGGTACTGCAAGGGACTAACAACTTTGAAGGTGGAAGAAGTGGATAAACTTGAAGTTGTCTAAATGAAAGTAGAGTGAAAATTATTGTGGATAGAATTGAAAAGGTAAGAACAATAGTAGATGAAATCTTGTTGAATATGAAAGATGCTGAAGAACGCCGCTGTGCCTATTTGCATCTATATGGTGTTGCACAAGCATGTGCAATGTTAGCTTTAAAGCGTAATGAGAATGTTGAATTATCTGTTATTGCTGGAATGCTCCATGATATTTATTCGTATGCAAATATGGATTCAAATAATCATGCTCATAAGGGAGCAGAAATGGCACGAGATATTTTGAATACATTAAATATATTCAATGAAGATGAAAAGGATTTGATTTGCGTAGCAATATGGAATCATAGTGATAAGTCAATGGTTCATGGTTGGTTAGATGAGATTTTGAAAGATGCTGATGTAATGCAACACGTTTTATATAACCCATTATTTGATATAAAAGAAAATGAACAAAAGCGTTTTAGGTTTTTAATGAAAGAATTTGATTTAGAACATTAAGTTCTAATATGTCGAACAGTTAGAAAAATATAAATTTATAGATACTGTGCAATACACGATATTAAAAAGTGATTTTAAGCAATGGAGGAAAATAATGCTTGAGGCTTTAAAAGATAAGAAATTTATTTTCTTTGATGTTGGATATACACTTGATTATCCGGCTTCTGGAGACTGGATGTTTACCAAAAAGTTTTATAGAACAGTTGGAGATAGGTTAAGTAAGTATAGTTCTGTGGAGATACAGAAAGCCAGAGAGTTGAGTTTAGAGTATCTGGAAAAGAATCATTTGGTAAAAAACACGGAAGAAGAATATTATCAGTTTATTAGATTCTATTCTGATATATCAAAATATTTAAGCCTTTCACTAACGGAAGAAGAAGTTCGGGCGATTGCCTATGATCGTACCAATAATATGGATAATTATATTGTCTATCCTGATGCGAAAGAGGTTTTGGAAGTTTTGAGTCATTCGTATAAGCTTGGTATTATCTCAGACACATGGCCAAGTATTGAACAACAGTTATGTGCCATAGGTGTACGTGACTATTTTTCTACAAGTACATATAGCTGTGAACTGGGAAAATTCAAACCGGATGAGGCGTTGTACAAAGACGCTTTAAGAAAATGCGGTTGCAAAGCAGAGGAAACAGTTTTCATTGATGATTCTGTAAGAAATCTTGAAGGGGCAGCTAAATTAGGAATTACGCCTATATTAATTGCAGCAAATCCTAATTCAGATATAGACTCTCCGTATTTGAAGATATATACGCTTTCAGAACTATTGAAATAAATATGAAGTTGGTGGTGATGATTAAATGGAAATAATAGCGTATGAAATGAGCTTTCAAAAAGATATTATTGAACAGAGTAATATATTATGTGTTCCATTTGAAGAAAAATACTTCTCTACATATATGCACATATATAATGAGTGTTTTTATGAAATGCGAAAGGCGCTTAATATTGAACCATATAATTTCTTAAATGATTATGAGCAAATTAAAGAGAAAAGCAAGGATATTTATCTGCTTGTGGAAAATGAAGAGATAATAGGTTCTATTGCATGTTATGGTAATGAAATTGATGATTTGATAGTGAACAAAAAATATCAACATAAAGGATATGGAAAACAACTTTTGCTATGGGGAATGCAATGCATTAGAAAAAAGAATACGGAACCTATTGTATTGCATGTAGCAGAATGGAATAAGAATGCACTTTTGTTGTATAAAAAGAATGGATTCGAAATTACCAATATTGAAAAAATACGATAATGGCAAAAATAAACTTTGAAGTTATCCAATTATGGAGGAGAAATAACAAAATGATTTACTATAAAGACGAAGAATTGGTAATCCGCAATATGGAAGAAGCGGATGCTCAAATTTTTACTGATGAATATACGGCGCAAGGATGGCACCCGGATGTTGCTGATTATCTGATGAGGCTGAAAGACCAGGCAGAGGGGAAATGTGTTGCCCTGACGGCAGTATATCAGGGACATCCCGCCGGTTCTGTGTATGTGTACCTGACCGCTCATGATGGACCGTTCAAAGGGAAAGGTTACCCGGAAATCTTCGATTTCAGTGTGCTGGAGAAGTACCAAAAGAAAGGAATCGGCAATCGGCTGATGGACGTAGCGGAGCAGATTGCGGGGCAGCATGCGGATACGGTTTGTCTTGGTGTCGGTTTGTGTGACGCTTATGGCAGCGCACAGCGGATGTATGTGAAGCGAGGGTATATTCCGGATGGTTCCGGTGTGTGGTATCAAGGCAAGCAATGTGTTCAATATGAAACGGTTTGCACCATTGATGATGACCTGGTTCTGTTTATGACCAAAAGCTTGTAGTTTTCATGTGGTTTGTATAGGCCACATAAATCAACTGAAAAAATGTAAGGAAAAGTAATAAAATGAAGTATATAGAAGAAAACGGAAAAATATGGGATGAGCGAGCCATAAATAACGATACCTGGTCCATCCCTGTATCAAGTGAGATGATTAAGCTTGCCGGAGAAGGCAGTTGGAGTATTGTATTGACACCTACAAAGCCCGTTCCGGCCAATTGGTTTCCTGACAAGTTGGAAGGAAAAAAGATTTTATGTCTGGCAAGCGGCGGCGGCCAGCAGGGACCTATACTGGCAGCAGCCGGTGCGGAGGTAACGGTGCTTGATAATAGTATCAAGCAATTAGAGAAGGACACATTTGTGGCACAAAGAGATAATCTGAAACTCAAAACTGTGCAAGGAAATATGCAAGACTTGTCTATGTTTGAGGATGAGTACTTTGATTGCATCGTTCATCCTTGGTCCAATGGGTACATAGATAATGTTTTGCCCGTATGGAGAGAATGTGCGAGAGTTCTAAAAAAGAATGGACTACTATTAGCAGGATTTGGAAACCCCATAGAATATATTTTTAATCCTGGCAAATTGGAGAATGGGATTTTGGCTGTAGAAAATAGAATTCCGTATGCAGATATTGACCATATGGATGATCCGAAAACAAGAAAAATTGTTGAATGCGGCGGTTACCTTTGGAGCCATACATTAGAGGATCAAATACAAGGTCAGATAGATGCGGGCTTTGCAATTATTGGTTTCTATGAAGATATTGGTGGTACGGCATTGGATAAATATATCAACTCGTCCATTGCTACAAAAGCGATTAAATTATGATAGCTTTTGTGCGTGTGACGACAGTTTAAGGAAATATAATTTTGTGTGATGACTTTGTTTTTATGCTTTTGAAGCATTAAGGGCGAGGAAAATAGGGGGATTACCCGACTGAGTGGCGAAAAATCAAGATTAATCGGGACAAAGGCCAAGAGACTGCCCGACGGAATGTCGGAAAATCAAGATTAGTCGGGGCGGATAACAAGAAATGTACCCCACGGGACGGAGGAAGACGATGAGCATAAGAATAATAACACTTGCATTAATGGCAGTATTCTACATTTGCTATTTTGCAAAAATGATCAGTCAGAGAAAACAAGGTATCCGTACGGACCAACTGGGAAAGGGTAAAGAAGGGTTTGTTAAATTCATAGAAGTTACCTTGAAAATAACGACCTATTTGGTTCCGGTAATACAAATCCTTAGTATCGTGTTATATAGTGGGACGATACATATAGCATTGCAAATTATAGGAGTGATAGTGACGGCATTGGGTGTCCTTGCCTTTATTACTTCGGTAGTGCAGATGAAAGATAACTGGAGGGCCGGTGTGCAAAGAGAGGAAAAAACCAGTCTTGTAACAACAGGTATCTATTCTATTAGCAGAAACCCGGCTTTTTTAGGATTTGATTTGATGTATATTGGGATTTTGCTTTCCTTTTTTAATTGGTATCTCTTTCTTGCTACAACTTTTGCACTGGTGTTTTTTCATTTGCAGATAGTAAATGTGGAAGAGGAATTCTTGATAGAAGCCTTTGGAGAAGAATATCTCGAATATAAGAAGAAGGTTTGCAGGTACATAGGGAGACGGTGAGGAGGATTATTTAATGGAAAACAAGTGGGATTCTGAAAAGTATTTAAAATTTGAGAAAGAGAGAACCCAGCCGGCCATTGATTTAGTCAGACGGGTTGAAGGACGAAATGTGTCATCGGCCCTTGATGTTGGATGTGGTCCCGGGAACAGTTCTGCTGTGATAAAGAAGATATTTCCCAATGCAAATATATTAGGAATTGACTTTTCTTCTGACATGATAGAAAGAGCAAAAAGGGATTATACGGATATAGCATTTGAGCAGTGGGATGCGGATGTGTTTACGGAAGAGACCAGCCAAAAATTTGACCTTATCTTTTCAAATGCCTGTCTTCAGTGGCTTCCTGACCAGTTTAAGACCATTACGAATCTTTATAAGCTTTTAAATGATAATGGAATCATGGCAATTCAGATTCCTTGTAATTTCGATGAGCCCATTCATCATTTAATCCATAAAGTCGTTACCGGTGAGAAGTGGCGAACAGTCATTAAAAGCCAGAGAAATTATGTTATGGGTACCGTTGAAGATTACTATAATGTGATTTCTGCTTTGTCTGACAAATTTGATATTTGGACAACCACTTACCATCATGTGCTCCCCTCATATGAAGCCATATGGTCCTGGTACGAGGGAACGGGCCTTAGACCCTATCTTTCTCAAATTGATGAGTCAATGAAGGATGAATTTAAGAAAGATATCATGGAGGAGATTAAGGCAAATTATCCTCTGCAAAAGAACAATAAAGTAATTTTTGATTTCCCGCGATTGTTTTTCATAATTGAAAAATAATACTTATCTCCAAAAAACTTAGAGAGGTGGATTATGCAGATAAAAAAATGTGTGATTGAGGATTGCTGTAAATTAGCAGAAATGAATAAAAAGCTATTTCTATGAGATACGGAGGAACATTATGATTATAGAAGATATATGGTTTGATCTGAAGGATGGCCGCAAAGCATTATTACGCAGTCCGAAAGAAGAAGATGTAGAAAGTGCTTTGGAATACTTGGTTGTTTCTGCAGGAGAAACGGAGTATATTTTGCGTTACCCGGAAGAGTGTGGTAAATACACTGCAGAAGGTGAGAAGGTATTGTTTGAGCAAAAGAATGCATCGCCAAACGAAGCCATGATTATGTGTATAGTGGATGGTAAAGTAGTTGGAAACTGTGAGATTAGTTTCTTTAAAGGAATAAAAACACGGCATAGAGCCAGCGTAGCTATTGCGCTAATCAGTGAATTTTGGAATCAAGGAATTGGGACAAGGATGTTTCAGGAATTGATTCGTTTGGCTGAAAACAGAGAGGGCGTCCTGCAAATGGAATTGGACTTCGTAGAAGGAAATACCAGAGCAAGGCATTTGTATGAGAAAATGGGATTTCGAATTACAGGTGTTCGTCCAAACGCCATTCGCTTAAAGGACGGTACACTTTTAAATGAGTATATGATGATTAGGGAAATCAAGTGATATGAATATGATTACATATAGGAAAGCTGAAATAAATGATTGTCTTTCAATCGCCACATTGAAAGGTATTGTATGGAATACTACCTATAGAGGTATCTATTCTGACGAAGCCCTGGACAATTATGATGTTTTCAAAAACCAACAGATATTTGAGAAGATTGTTAATAATTCTGAAATTGAAGTTTATGTGGCAACTAGCATGGGTCAAATAGTTGGTTTTATGACATGTGGTAAGCCATACAAGCCCTTTGAAGATTTTCAACAAGAGATAGGTATGTTGTATATTTTAAAGGAGTATCAAAGGCAAGGCGTTGGTAAAACTTTTTTTGATATTGCGCGGAAACAAGCTGCTAAGAACGGTCACAATAAGTTTTGTGTTGCTGTGAATAAACTGAATTACGAAGCTCAAAAATTTTATATTGCAATGGGTGGAAAAGTGATTTGCACAGATGAAGCGCAAATAAGATTAGGTTATATTTTATGATATATAGCAAATGACAAAAAATTTATTGAGGTGATTTAGTTGTTTAAAGCAATTGTGTTTGATATTGGACAAACATTGGTCGAATACAATAAACCATTAAACTGGTCAAAGCTATACAAATCTGCATTTGAAAGTATTGCTGATAAGTGTGGTTATAGTTTTTCGGATCATCATTATCAATGTGCTATTGAAGTGTTAACTAAATATAATACCAGGATTAATCCTCGAGATTATGAAGTAACTTCTGATCAGATTTTTACAGAAATTTTAAGCGGCATGGAAATACCGGTGAGAGATATTGAGCAGGTAAAGTTTCATTTTTATTCCTATTTTAGACAAGATGTTTCTGTGTTTCCGGAAGTTGAAGAAACCTTGAAAAAGCTTACTTGCAAAGGGATTTTATTAGGGACCTTATCGGATGTTGCATATGCTATGGATAATATATATGCATTGGAAGATATTGCTCCCATAATAAAATATATAGACTATCCGCTTACTTCTAATGATGTGGGTTACCGAAAACCACGTACAGAAGGTTTGAGACTTTTAGCGGACAAAATGCAGATTAGTATTAAAGAAATGGCATTTGTTGGTGATGAAGAAAAAGATATCCTATGTGCATCTAATGCAGGAGTATATTCTATTCTGATAAACAGAGATGGCAGTGTTAAAAATTTTGGGCAGGATGAAGAAATAGATTCTTTAGATAAGTTGTTAGAAATGTTTGATTGATATGGCAAAAAAATAAGCGGTCATTTTTGATTTGTTCGAAACCTTAATTACAGAATGGGGACACAAAAAGTATACTAAAAATGAGATGTGTAGTGACCTGGTTATTGAAAGAGAGCAGTTTGATATTTACTGGGGCGAATCAGCTTCGAGGACTCTATTTTATACGTATGTGAAAAATGTCAGAAAAGGATTGACCCTTTAACGCTATCCAATATTTTTGACAAAAGAGTAAAAACCGCCATTGTAAGTAATTGTTCTTCAGAAGAAGTAAATTTGCTCAGAAAATCCGAGATATATAAATACTTTGATGAGGTAATATTATCTTACGAAGTACATATGAAAAAGCCCGATGCATGTATCTATGAAGAAGCTGCAAAACGGCTGGGTGTCACATCAAGAGAGTGTATTTTTGTGGGAGACGGAGGTAGATTATGAGCGTAAAGCCGTCCATAGATAATATAGCTGAATACTTAAAAGAAGATGAAGTGATTGATTTCAGTGATGAAAGCATTGTTCAGCTTGCGGATTCGTTATACCAAAAAGTTGATAGTAAAATGGAATATATCCAAGCTGCATATGAATATGTGCGAGATAACATTTTTCATTCAGCAGATAGAAATGAGGATATCATCACTTGCACTTCATCTGAAGTATTGAGAGCAGGACACGGGATTTGTTTTGCAAAATCTCATTTGCTGGCAGCTCTATTGCGTTATAAATCTATCCCAACGGGATTTTGTTATCAGAAGCTGATTTTAGATGATGAAACAGCGCCTGTCTTGATATATCACGGGTTAAACGGTGTATATATTGAAGAACATAAAAATTGGATACGACTTGATGCGAGAGGAAACAAAGAAGGCGTAGATGCACAGTTTTCAATAGATAAAGAACAGCTTGCATTCCCAATCCGCTCGGAAAAGGGTGAAGAAGACGGCTTTATAGTGTATCCGAATCCTGATGCAAAAATATTAGATAAACTAAGAAAAAACAAGACAAGAACAGAACTTTGGGATGATTTACCCACCGAGCTGGGATATCTTTTATAACGGCAACTTTGAATTT